>RKRY01000139.1 GCA_007571135.1 Candidatus Nitrosopumilus sp.
TCTGTTCTTTCAGAGACATCATATACGCCGTATTTTGAAAATTCGCGGACAGGGCCATCATTGTTATCATCATTGTCATCATCATTGTCATCATCATAACCGCTCATCGCTCAATCTTTTTGTAAAAAGCTAGGATTTATGCTCTACCATTTGAAGATCTAAACGGATTAAAAATGAGAAAGGGGAATGGTGTGGTGATCACCCCAAAGGAAGGGAGATACTGGCACTTCCAAACTGTTCATTGATTCTAAAGGTGTATGATTTTAAAGGATCGTACTCGAATTCGGTTCCACCATACCCAATATTAGGACCAAAGAGAATATTAAATTCCCGTGAATCTCCAGGATTTAGAACTATCTGGCCGCTTGTAAAGTCCATTCCGGAATATTTGAAGGATTTGGAGCCATCCCAGACATCATAGCTACAGATCGAAGGACTGGTACAGTTCAGTGCTGCAATATCTGAACTGGTGTTCTCAGCCAGCATTCTAATTGACAAGATTGGCTGACCTGCTGGGCTGATTTCAAATGTGTTTCCTTTAGAGCCCATCCCTTTCCAATAGTAAGTAATTGGTCCTACAACAAATTTTTCAGAATCTTGTTTGTATTGGTAAATGACGATTGCGTGTTTGAGTGGCTTTTCACAATCAATCCGTTTGTACGCTTTAATGATTTCAGAGCACTTTTCAAGTTCTGCTTTAAGAGAGGCCAACTCAGAGTCGGCAGAGTTGCCAGCCATCATTTCGTGGGATTCGTCAGTTGAGACATGTATCAGACCAAGTGACATCAAGTGTTGAATTCCATTTACAAATTC
The DNA here is from genome assembly GCA_007571135.1 of Candidatus Nitrosopumilus sp. Lineage (GTDB taxonomy): Archaea > Thermoproteota > Nitrososphaeria > Nitrososphaerales > Nitrosopumilaceae > Nitrosopumilus. The sequence goes on from RKRY01000139.1 coordinate 814, forward strand.
CTCATCAGAGATGATTCCATCGGCCCACCATGTCGCACTGTTTTTCACCCAAGCCGGTACCATGTCAGATGTTTCAGAGGATACCGCAGTTGGAGGAACTTTTATGATTCCGTTATCAATTAAAAATGAAACACCTGCAAGAAATTCAAATTCGGAGATAGTCCCATCGGCCCACCAACTGGCATTATTCTTTATCCAGTCCGGAATCTCCGCATAAGCATAAGATCCCACTGGTGCCAATAAAAGTACTGCTGCGATTGCAGTTGTTTTGATCTTCATTAATGCAGGTCCGCATTTATGGTATATAAATAGTGGTAAAAATGAGACTAGTGGTAAAAAATATGAGTTTCCCTAGTGGTAATTGTAAAACCAGGTTTTCTGTTTTATAAACAACAAAAATCAAAGAAAGTAAGTGGGTGGCAAGCGGAAAGTTGCAAGGAGAAACATTCCAAGACTTACTGAAAAGGAGATCACAGATTACATAGTTGGACGATTTGAAGAAGTGAAAAAATCTAGAAAGGTTGGGGCCCTAGTCTCTTTTCAAGCAATGAACAAGTATATGATCATGTCAAAGGATCAAGAGCAGTTAAGGATTCTTGGAAGTATTGTTGCAAAGTACAAGAAGGGCACGATTAAAGAAACAATTGAAGAATATGAACGGCATTTGAAAAAGGCTTTAGCAAAATCACCTACCACTAAGATGCACTACAATGTAATATTGCACATCTTTGGATATTTTTCAAAATACTTTGGTCAAAACGAAAGGGAAGAGTTTCTCAGACTGTTAGAAGAGTTCAAAAAAGACAAGATCGCCGTTGGAGAGGTTTTGGCTGAAATCAGTCCAATGGTTTACAGATTTAATAATACTTATCTTGCAAGCCAGTCATATTTTCTATTGTATTCAGACATATATAACTAGGAGATGCTTTTTCGTTTTTCTCAAGACAGTTAGAAAAAGTCAGTCATTGTTTTCTGTCTCAATAGTTTGGAGATATTTCCATGACTTAACCACTCATTTTTGCTTACGCTAAGTTTGCCTGAGGCAGTATTTAGAGCAGATTCAAAACTATCGACTATGATTGGAGATTGCTTCATTGCTTGGCGGATTCCCTCCCTGACTTGCCAAACACCTACAGGGACTGCATATTCAGGTCTGATCTCTCTTAGGATTACTACACCAGCTTGAAGGTCAAGCCGTTTGAGGTATTCTAAGGCACCCAATTTTGCTGCAAAATAGGCTCCGGCAATTACAGGCGGATGATCAATGCCACGCGCATCCTCACAATCAGAGCCAAATCCCAAAACCCCATTTGAATACCAAGCCTCAATCATCTCATACATCCACCTGTGAGGAAACAGAATAACGCTGAAATAATTTCCAAGATGAGAATAAAAAAACACTCTGCAGGAATCTATCAGAGGATTATGCAAAACAGATTTCTGAAGTGACTTGGAGACAATATCATCAGTGGCAGTAATGCTCCATCGAGTTGGAACGAGTTTCCTTTTTTGACCCATCATTCCAATGCTAAAGCATTTTTGAATTTTGGAGATATCGATGCCAGAGGAATACAGGCTCACAATTGCATCTTGGGCTTTGAGATCCGTATCATAAAATACCTTTTCAATGGGCTTTACACTCAAAGTAGATGAAAATTTGGCCGAAGTCAGTTCGCCTATGGGTCCAAAAGGTGCACTTTCACTGTCAAATGAGACGTGAGATAAAGTAGCCTTGGCAAAAGATAGCTCTGAATCGGTCGGTTTTGAAGACATTGATAACTCTTGGAGGTTTTCAATGTATCTTCCCTCAGTTTGAGCAACAGGAATTTTTTGAACTCCGCGAACTAGATTCAATCTAAAATTTACAATCTCTTTCAGAGATCTTCCCTGCCATTTTTCTGGGCTGTCAAGCAAGCTTGTGTCCCCATGAATTGGGGGAACCATCGGGCCTACCAGTACTTTAGGATAGCTGTACGAGCCAACAAATACAGATGGGGGGCTAGTCCCACTAACAGAATCAGACGAATACAAATTTTCATATTTAGAGAGTATCTTGTGCCATTTGGTCAATATCGATCGGCGGGTTTTTTGAGAGTCAGAATGCATCGATCTTCATGCCTGGTTTATGACTATTAAGTGACCAGTTAAGTGAAAAGTAGACTCAAAGCAAGTGTCATGGAGGCGGCTTGATCTCCCGCATTAGTGCTGCCATAATCCCAGGCTTGGAGGTCATCTATACTGCCGCTCATAATAATTTCGGCAAAAATCCCAATCCATACATTCTTAGATCCCAGCATGTTACAGCAGGACATGGTACAACAAGATCACACGTT
>RKRY01000146.1 GCA_007571135.1 Candidatus Nitrosopumilus sp.
GCGCAGCCGCGCCGCGCCGATGCCCCTGAGGAAACCGCATTCGGCAAGTGTTGTTTTTGATTTAACCATGGAGTATGCAGGACATACTGCGATCCATACCTTTCGATCAGCCTTTGTTGACAGAATGATAAGTGATTATTAATTATAAACACTACGCTCTTATCTTCTCATAGAAAATAAAATTGAATTTATAATCGAACTCGGCGATTTTCAATATTGCTTGAATTAGACAAAAAAATATTCGGGGATATCACAACCAAAGAGATTATCGGAACAGATCCACCTGCCATTCCTGATACAAAAGAACGATTAGAAAAAGAATTGAAAAATTTGTTATCCCAACTTGAATTCACACCGAAAGAAGATCTGGAAAAGCTCTTAGAGCAACAAGACGGTTTTGACGCCCACGTAAATGCTAGGCCTGGAGCAATGGCACTTGCTCAAAATAAGATCCAACTATACAATGAATTTAGTCACAGATACGCCGATGCCATTAAGAAAAAATTAGAACCTTAGACTTCTTCCTTCCTCTTCTTCTTGCGTCTTTTACCAGAATTCTGTTTTCTCCTGATTAACAACGAAAATAACGCACCTGCAGGAATTCCAATTACTGTTCCAAGACTTACATATGGCGCGATGAAAAAGTCTCCAACCCAAATTCCTCCGTCAGTAGTCAATTCCATGAATGTTCTGGGTCTTAACACAACTGAGACTGTCTGAGAATCTGCTTTCTCTTCTCCAACATCATCAGTGTATTCTACGATTATCTCAAATGGAATCTTGTATTCCGTATTTACTTCCTCAGAAGGCGTGACGATTCTTGATGTAAATGCCACAGGCGTACCCTTTTCAATTTTTGAAAAAGTGTGAGATGTCTCTCCCCTAAACTCAATATCCGCAGGAGGGATTATCCTCATGTTTACACCTGTAATATCGATATCTTGAGAAATCACTTTAACTTCAATTGGAAACTCTGCATTGGTAAAGATTGACTCGGGAGTTTTTGTGTGTATGATTACTCTGGGATCTTCTTTCACTAAAATTGGAATTGCAATATCGTGAAACGTCGCAGGCTGCGGCGTCTCATTGTTTGCAATTAGACTTTGAGAGTATTTCAAGTTCAGGAAATATTTTCCTTTATTTATTGAATCTAGAGTCCGCACCTTGATATTCTCACCAAAGGAACCCCCCTGAGCTAATCTCTCTATAATGATAGGCTCTGACGGCTCTACAATGAATTCTGAGGTTTTAGAAGACACAAAGTCAAAAATGATGCCTTGCTTGTCTTCCCATCCATTATTTTGTACTAGAATGGAAATTATTCCCTCTCTCCCAATTACAATATCGTCAGGATATGTAATTTCAACATCCATTCCTCCTTTAAAGTTTTGAGTTATGGTTTCAGCACGAACACCGGGAAGTAATACGAATAATCCTAAAACAATTAGAATAATCCAAATCTGATTCATGCCTCTAACCATAAAATGCATCATTATGATTATTCTATGTTATTGTCAGGTTTGACCAGACAGAATCCGTACCAAAAAAGTTGTTGATTCATAAATACCAAGTGACATAGGATTCCAGAAAGATCATGGTAAGTAAAACAAGAGAATCGTGCCCAAGATGTGCACAGGGAAAACTAGTCACTGATAATGAATCAGGAGAAATGTTCTGCTCCAAATGCGGTTTTGTAATTACAGAAAAATTACAAGAATCCGGACCGGAATGGAGATCCTTTGCACAAGATGATGGGGGTCGTGCACGGGCAGGTGCTCCTACATCACTGACAATACACGACATGGGTCTTGCAACAATCATAAATCCTATGAACAGGGATGCATCCGGAAGACCATTGACTGCTTCAATGAAAAACACTATTGAAAGACTAAGAACATGGGATAGTCGAAGCCAAGTTCACGAGCCAGTTGATAGAAACTTTAGACAGGCATTTAGCGAATTGAACAGACTAAAAGACAAACTAGTAATCTCAGATGCCGTTATTGAAAAGGCAGCTTACATCTACAGAAAAGCACTTGAGAAAGGCCTTGTTAGAGGACGTTCTATTTCAGCTCTTATGGCATCAGCACTATATGCCGCATGCAGAGATACTGAAACTCCAAGAAACCTCAAAGATGTAGAACAAGCAGCCAACATCAAAAGAAAGGATATTGCAAGATGTTATAGATTACTGGTCAAAGAACTTGATCTGAGAATGCCGGTTACCGATTCAATTCAATGTGTTGCAAGAATTGCAAGCGGGATTGGGATTGCAGAAAAAACAAAGAGATATGCAGTCAAAGTTCTAAAGCAGGCCCAGGACAACGAGATCTCAGCAGGAAAAGATCCAATGGGGTTGGCAGCTGCGGCATTGTATCTATCTTGTGTTAAAAACGGTGAGGACAAAACTCAGCGTGATATTGCCGAGGCTTCAAATGTAACAGAGGTTACCATCAGAAACAGGTACAAGGGCCTCAAAGACTCTTTAGATCTTTGAAAACAGGTCGTGGAACAGACTAAAATTTTGACTAGGTTCAAATACACGTGGGAATCTTAAGTTGTCATGGACTCTGAAAGAGTAAGGAAACTAGTTCGCGAACTGATCATTGAAGTTGGAGAAGATCCTACCAGAGAGGGATTAAGAGAGACGCCTGAAAGAATTGCAAACATGTACAAGGAGATTTTCTCAGGCTATGGCTCTGATTCTGAGCTATCTGTCCAATTCTCAGAAGATTCTGACGTTGTGGTTGCTCGTGACATCCAATTCTATTCTATGTGTGAGCATCACATGTTGCCATTCTTCGGCAAAGTCCACATTGCGTATTCTCCAAATGGACGAGTCTTTGGAATATCAAAACTTGTTAGACTAGTAGAAAAGCACGCCAAACGATTACAAATTCAAGAAAGGATAACCAAGAATATTGCCGACGAGTTGTACTCTCAAGGTGTCAAAGGCGTAGCAGTCTTAGTTGATGCTGAGCATCTATGCATGAAGATGAGGGGGGTTAGAAATGACGCAACGCTGTCCTCATCAGCATTTAGAGGGCTTTACGAAAACAAGGAAGAAAAAGAAGGCATTATGACCCTGATACGCAAGCGCGTCTCGGATTCCCCATTTAATATCTGAAAAATTAAATACCGATTCCATCCCAAAAAACTCATGCACGACGGTAAAAAGATTGCACACGTACCAAAAGAATCATGGCCCAGCTGGACTTGGTATGCAATTGAATTTGGAATCGTCCTTGCAGTATCAATGCTTGTTTCAAGAGAGATAACCGACTCTTTTGCGGATTTAGCCCCTGACCTACAGAACTATGTCTTCATGGGAACAGTTGGGTTGATCTTCTTGGCATGGTATATCGGAATTAGGGGATTCGTTCTTAAAAAGAAAATTTTACGTAATAGTTACGAAAACTAAGAGAGGTATTCTGTCTTGTCTTCAATCTTTGCCTTCCCAAAAGCTTTTTTTCTGTTTTGACACGATTCACAACTCCCACAATGATGTTTCTTGCTGGTATAGCAACTCCATGTCTTGAAAACCAGATCACCCAAATTCCTGACTCCCGCTTTTAGCAAATCGCTTTTTGACAGTCCCTGACGGTATGGGGACCAAATCTTGATCCCCTTTCTTAATCCAAAATTTATCCCATCGATCTCGCCTTGGTTGAAAGCAGCCTCTAATCTTCGTGCAAACACCGGCCTGCAGTCGGGATAGTGTCTGTCACCCGTATGTGCCCCGTAAACCACCAGCGACGCATCTAATGTGTATGCCCAGGCCGATGCAATGGACAAAAAGACGGCATTTCTGATTGGAACCACAATCGAATAATCAAACGTACTTGGAATCTTCTTTTTGGAACTTGTCAACACGTTTGAATCCCCGTACAAATTCTTCATAAATCCAATATCGACAATTTTGTGTTCTTTTAGGCCCAGTTTTTTTGCAAAGGTTCTTGCGGCAGCTACCTCCTTGTTTGCTTTTTGGCCGTATGAGAATGTGACTCCATACAACTCGTACTTTGATTTTAAAAGCGAAACTGCACAGATAGAGTCTATGCCTCCGCTAAAAACTACTACTGCCTTTCTCATACCATGTCATTATTTTTTCATACTTGCTGCACCCTTGCTAGGCTTGCAAATTACTGTCCGTGAGCCTATTCTTGCCGATGAAAATCCTCTTGACATTGCCTTGCTAATCCTTGCCATGTCTGATCTGCTTGATGCAAATGCAATTACGGATGGGCCGGCACCGCTAATTGCCACACCCATAGCTCCGGCTTTTAGAGCGTTCTTTTTAACCTGATCAAATCCCGGGATCATGTGCTTTCTTGCCGGCTCTACAATTACATCCACGACTGATCTTCCTATTAGCGATGTGTCCTTTGCCATAAATCCTGCTACAACTGCTGAAGCATTTGACAAATTCAAGATGCTGTCTGATAATCTTATTCTCTTAGGTATTACTTTCCTTGAGAACTCGGTCTTCTTTCTAGGAACATCTAAGGTAGGTATGGCGACGCACATCCGAAGATCTGTTGGTGGTGCAACTTTGATTACCTTTAGCGGATCTGCCTTCACGATCACAAATCCTCCTAACACAGACGCTGCAACATTATCATAGTGAATTGTTCCTGCACTTGCTTTTTCCCCATAACCGGCAAGCCATACAAGTGAGTCCTGATCCAATTTTAGATTAAACAACTTGTCAAAAGCTACTGCAGCAGCGGCTGCCGACGCCGCACTGCTTCCCATTCCAAACCCTGCAGGAATTCCTTTTTTAATTTTAATTTCTATCCCGTCTTTGATCTTGAATCTTCTTTTCATATTGCTTACAACTAGGCCAGCTGTGTTGTCATTGGGATTTTTTGGAAGATTGTCGTCAGCCACAATTGAAATTCCTGATCTTGCCTTTCTAAGCGTAATCTCATCAAAAAACGCGTTGATTGCCAGCCCGAACACGTCAAAACCCGGACCCAAATTCGCTGTCGAAGCCGGTGCTTTGACTGTAACTTTTGTTACCAACTAATCCTCTACCTCTTCGCCTAGGTTAAGGATTCTGCTCAGCAAGCCCTCCAAATTAACCAATCCCTCCCCAGTCACGTTAGAAACAGGAATCAATCCCTGGGCAAACCCGCCAAGATTCAATCCTCGTAAAATGCTGGTGGTCAACGCATAGGTGTCCCCATCTGCATCTTTAGCTATTGCATTTTCTAAAGAACTCAAACTGGTTGACCATTGTAGAATGTCTCTTAATTTATTTACGATGAGATCAGTTTTTGTCACCGCATTTATTGTGGGCAAGTTTAAACGCAGCCTAATCGAGGTAGCAAGCAAAGCTATTGAAACAAAATTCACAGGAGTTGTAATTAGCGCACCATCAAAAAGAAAAATGTTTGTTTTCTCCTCCGATGCCAAATTTTCTACCAGAAACTGTCCGCTAGATCTATAGGCAAATAGCTCAATCTGACCGGGCGTATCTACAATCAGATAATCTGGATTTACACCGTTGATCTCATTTTGGAGTTCGTCAATCTTTGACGCAATCAGATCATTTGCCATTATTAACGCACCATTTGGACCAAGATCATATTGCCGCATAATTGATACGATATCTACATGATCTCTGACATCCATGTCACAAGTATAGGGCAAACTTTCAACTCCGGGATCTAGGTTCAACACTGCGGTAAATGCTCCATTTTTTGTATAGTGTTCATATAGTTTTGACGTAAGCAGCGACTTTCCAGAACCTGCTGTTCCGGAAACAAAAATTGATTTCATCCTCTTTTGTTTTTCTTTATCTCTCATATTTCAAACTAGCTTGAAAAATTTCTCGGCAATCTCTAAAATGAAATTTGAAATCCAGATCATCTTCCAGATTGCCTCTGACCAGCTATTCGTACCCTCTTTACTAGAAAATCTGTCAGGAAAGGAAGGAGAAAAAGAAAAATAAGGAGAAAAAGAAAAAGAAAAAAACCAGCCAAGGAAACGGTATGGAATTGCCCAAAAATGGCTGTTAGATTTGAATTGTTAGATGCGCATTACTTTATGATATCAAGAAAGACCCGGAAACCAGCAGACTTTCAATCTTTCACCAAGATTCATGCCTGAAACTGGGATGAGATTCTTGCAAATTATCATGGCACTTAACTTCATATTTGATTCATCAGAAAATTTAATCAAATGAACTGGAGGCTCGTCGTAATTCCCGCAACGTTAATTCCAATCTTCATAATCGCTATACGGTTCGACATAAAATTTGAAGACATTTTGGCACTTGGACTCTTTCCATTTCTGGGTGCAGTTACTGCAATGATGATCAAACTAGGTCTTCAGGGAATCAAGTTTGCATACATCACGAGACAGTATCTTGGGCAATTTGACTCATTTTTAAGATTGACCGGAGTCAGAGTTGGAAGTGAATTTATCAAGTTTACGACGCCGATGTTCGTAGGCGCAGAATTCATTGTAATCTACTATCTACACAAGAAAGGGGTCAAACCCTCAAAATCAGCTTGGATTGCAATTATGGATATTGTAACTGAGGTGTTTGCAGGCGGACTGTTATCGATCATGGCAGGAGTCATCGCCTTACTTAATGGCGCATATGTGATTGCAGGAGTCGTTCTTGGAACTAGTATTACTGTAACTTCGCTGTGGATGGTACTGTTCTTTTTATCATCAAGACACACATTTCAAGTTCCCAAAGTTTTTGCTACTCTTGCAAAAAGATTCGGAAAGGAAAAAGGAGCAAAATACGTAGCACAGACAAATTCTTGGATGGAAGAAGTTTGCACAATGAGTCGCAAAAATCTCAAAACCTCCGAATCAAAAAAAGTCTTTACGGTATCTTTTTTGCTTTCCCTTGCGTCGTGGGCATTCTATGGAATATCATTTATGATAATTGCAATGGGTACTGGTTATGTTATTGGCGCGTTTGATTCCATAATGGCTGTGATGGGTGCAAACGCCATTGGTAATCTGCCAATTACGGTTGGAGGTTCGGGACTTGCGGAATTTGGAATTGTCGCATACCTGAATGATCTAGATCCTTTCAACTTTGACATATCTGAAGAAATCGGAGCTTGGGACGCAGTTATTGGTTGGAGAATTGCGACGTATTATATACCGATTGCAATAACCTGGCTACTTTTAGTTAAGTTGGCCTTGAGCAAAATCTCAAAATCCCGGACATCCTAGAAATCAGCTTTGCCTGTGATTCATCTGGGTAGTTGTCATGTCGCTTCTCCTTTTTTGACAGAACAGATGGAGGTAATGGTGTTAAGCCAGCTGATTAGCCGTAACCGGTCAAGTCGGTTTTGACAATTTCAACTAATTATACAAGATTTATCAAACTATTGAAAAATATACAGTATACAAGATATGAACTCTCATTTTTTACAAGTTCCTTTATGTGACTTAACCGATTACGATTAGTCTGACTCAACAAGAGGACACGCTTGTTCTTGACGAGCTTGATGTCAGGCTCATGCCAAGCTGACAAATATTACTGAAGACAAATTTTATGCAAAAAGTTAGAATTCTTACAGGATGAGAAATCTAAAAGACTACTAGTCGGCTTCTTGATTTGGAAGTCTCAGATGCCTTGATGTCAAAATGTGGAGTCAATTAGAAAGTTTTGATTTTTCAATCAAACAATCATTTTCTTGTCTTCTGGGAAATTTGCTATGTGCAATACTTTGAACCGATTTTTGAATTTTTAATAAATTGATTTTTATCAAAAATACATTGCAATTCAATCTTTTCTTCAATTTTTTTGCGTTGCTCATCAGATCCCCTGAAGATAACGGACATAAGGCATTTGCAATCACATCCTGCCTCTTTTGTCGCATCAACTGCAATGATTGCAGACATTCCACTGGTAATTACGTCATCAATGATAACTGCAGGAGTGCCAATCCTACCTTCAATTAATTTTTCAGTTCCATGCTTCTTTGCTTCTTTTCTAACAAAGAATGATTCAATCAAAGGATTCGAGGAGTCCATTTGATTTTCAAAATAACTTAGTTGTGAAATTGCCGTTGCAATTGAGATAGAGCCTGCAGCAAGACCACCAACGGCTCTTACATCTGGCATCTGTTTAATGTAATGATAAAATACCTTGGCAACTGCATTGATTCCCCGCGGATCACCGTTTAGTAATTTTAGATCAAAGTAGAACTGGCTAGTAGCCCCAGATGCTAACTGAAACGGTTTTTCTGGCGAATACTGAAATGCTCTAGTCTTCACTACCAAATCAAATAATTCCTGCGTATCGGACTTAATATCCGATGACAAACTCATCATTGAACAAAGACCTCCTTCCCAACTTCATCACTTGCTAGATTAGAACCCTATATGATCTAAGTGATTCTGTTACATGGATTTGACCCAAAGCACGCAAAAATTTTGCGGAATTGGCCATTTTTAGCCAAAATTGGCCAGTTTGGTCCTTCTTCTCATTTGTAATGCTATGATGTGACTCATTCTGTTTTTTAGAGGATTTCAGTTACAAATAGGCGCAGACTGAAAATCTTTGGAAAAATCTGGCTGATGAGCCTTCATCAATTATTGGGATGATTTGAGCGATTGGAACCTTTTGTTGGGAAAATCACCAATAACCTCCAAAACATGGTCTTCATTAATAGAATAGTATTCCTTGGCCTTGTTTTATCATCCTGAAATCGCCCATAGTGACAACATCATAAACCCCTCTAAAAATATGTCAAATTCTAGTCAATTGATGATCACACTTAAATCAGCTAAGTAGTCCCAAGTACTCTTAAATTATCATCGATTCTCTTGACTCTAAATGGGGCTTGACGTTTTTGATGCAATAGCATTAACCATACATGCAAATAATGATGAAATTATCAGCAAAACAACAGTACAAAAATTAATTTATTTTCACACTGTAACAATTAAAAATCTGAACATCTCAAATTATACCCATCATTTTTATGGCCCATTTAACAGAGAGGTCTCAATTGCCTTAGAAGACATGTCAGAGTTTTCTTACATTGATCAAAATATCATCTCTGGTTTTTATGAAACTTTTAAGTACAAATTAACAGAAAACGGAATCAGATATGCCAAAACCGCAAAACAAAGGTATCCAAAAGAGTATGAAACAGTTTCTAATACCCTAAGGATCTGTAGAGATTATTGTAAACTAAAACCTACCCCGCTTTCATATGCCGCAAAAGCATATTATATTTTGACAGGCACCAAAGGTGGCATTCAAAGAAAATACGCAGCTGAAGATGTAAAGACGATTGCTGAAGACTTTGATTGGAATATTTCTAAAGACGATGCCGTAACTGGATTAAACCTGCTTCAAAGGTTAGATCTTGTCACAACCGCATAGCTATTTTAGATCTAAAGCAATCAGGGATCCGCTTTATGGCTTTATTGATCTGTCTGAAACAGAAACAAAAGTAATTGATGCTGAGATCTTTAGACGATTGCAATTCATAAAGCAGCTATCTCATGCTTATGTCGTTTATCCATCTTCAACCCATACCCGTTTTGAACATTCCTTAGGAACAGCATATGTCTCAAATATCATGGCAAATGAACTAGGTTTTGATAGGCAAGATGATATTGAAAAAATTAGGCTATCGTGCCTACTTCATGACGTAGGACATGGACCTTTCTCTCATCTTTTTGAGGCCATTCTGGCAAAAGTTAATCCTGGCATATCAGAACCCCATGAAAAAATCTCAAAAATTATGATCAAAGAAGACTCTGAGCTAGATTCTATTCTAGGCTCAAAAAAAGCTGAAATAATCGAATTGTTGACAAAAGAATCTGATTTGTTTAAAGGGCCTGAAAAATCACTTCAATCTGATATTATCTCTAGTGGCATTGATGCAGATAAGCTAGATTATCTTAGAAGAGATTCATTTCATGTAGGTGTTGCATATGGGCAATTTGATTTTAATAGAATCCTACATACTCTGACCACTACGCCAAAAAGATCCCAAATTTGCATCAGTAATAAGGGAAAAGACGCGCTTGAAAACTATAGGCTAGCTCGCCACCTAATGCATGTCCAAGTTTATGCCCATCATGCCAGGATATCTGCAGATCAAATGTTTCTAAAAGCCCTAGAGATTGCAATCTTTGAGGAAAAGATCATTGGCGAACATCTGTTAAAATTTGATCCAAACAAAGATAACTCTGAATTTTTGAATCTTTATAAATCTCTGGATGATTGTTCGATCTATAACAAAATCATTCATGATGAAGATGCCAAAACTTCAAAATTGATTCTTACAGATATCAAAAAAAGAAAGTTGCTAAAACGAGCCTGTGAATTTACACCCAAGGATCTGGAAAATGCTACCGACGCCAAAGAGGAACTAATGAAAATGAGACCTGATGACCTTACGCAAATTGCATTGGAAATCAGTGATTCACTTAGTTTGAAACCTTATGAGGTGATCTTTCATAAGTCTATGATTAAAAATAAGCTTTACAAAAAAGGAGAAATTCTTTTTAGGGACGGGAATAACGTTTATGATTTTGATGCAATTTCTCCCATCTCCGGAAAAGATATTGAAAAATTTCTGATATATGGACCAAGGGAGTTTGTTGCATAACACGCCTAGAACAGTACAAAATTCCTCAACAAGGACAAAATATTTACACCGAAAAAGCTAAAGATCATGAGAGCTTATAGTG
>RKRY01000078.1 GCA_007571135.1 Candidatus Nitrosopumilus sp.
AACATCGTGACAGACTACTTGACTAGAGAATACTATTCATTGTGTTCCAATTTTAGACCAAGTCACTACGGCCTGTCAAGGGAGTCAGCTATGGCATACGCTGACATCCACTCCTTTCTCATGGCGTATGCCAAGAGTCTGTCTTTTGTCTTGGGATTCATCTCTTCTTTGTGCATCCGACACAGCCGCGCCGGGCCTATGCCCCTTTGGAAACCGCATTCGGCAGGCGTCTTTTTTGATTTAACCATGCAATATGACAGATGTCCTGTGATCCATGCGTTTCGATCAGTCTTTGTTGACAAAATGATAAGTGATTGTCAACCGGGATCACTACGTCCTGCTGTAACATGTTGGGATCTAAGAATGTATGGGTTGGGATTTTTGCCGAAATTATTGACAGCAGTATACATGCGGCTGTTACGCCAAGGGGGCTTTCATGTGTCCAACAGACTAGTTAAGACGCCTTAAATGTAAAAGTACTTGATTTGATTTCTTCGCCATTATCTACAATCAACAAATAGGATCCAGACTCTTCCCAACCAAGACCACCTGCAATTGCAAGCGTTGAATAACTGCCATTACTCTTTATTGAAACCTGTTCCTCCCAAATCAATTTGCCATCCTGGTTTTCGATAGACAAGCTTGCAGTACCCGGCGTTTCAGAGATTCCACTAATCGAGATAAGATCTTTTGCCCTATAGGATTTCAGATCCGATTTGATTGAGAGTAAAACATCAACAGGCGTTGCAGGATCCACTATGTCAGGAGTTGTGTTCTGTGTCCCACCAAGAGACACAGCTATTGCGATGATGACTGCTAGGGCCGCTCCGCCAATACCTACCATGATTTTGGAATTTGTTTGGTGTCCAGACGCGGTCTTGGGCCGGGGGGCTTGAAATACCTGCGTTTTCTGAACAGGTGCAAGTCTAGGAATTATCACGTCAGGAACTGTTGTTTCTTCTTTTTCCTCTTCTTCCTCCTCTTTTGGCTGAATGTTACTGGCACGTTCAACCTGCGGTTTTTTGCCAAGATACTTTTCTGCTAATCGCCGGACATAGTCTCTCTCAAAGTTGCTAACGACCTCATCATTTTCACATGCCCGAAGTATCTGCTTGAGAATTCGATCATCTCCAAAATCCTTGTCCAATAGAGCCTTTACGTCATCATGCAGAGAATCGTTCATGCTTATTACCTGTCAAATGATTATTTATGAATACTTGTTTAGTAGTTCCCGGATGTACCCAAAAAAAGGTCTGACTCGCGTAGCTCATTCGTAACAGATCAATAAGAGGGTGTTTCAGAAGACATTATGAACCACCAGGCCTCTGTCACGCCACTGCAAAATGCCATACGGCAATACTGACACGCCAAGACAGATCATCTGATGCATGCTATGACTGATCTGGATGTTCCGGCAGAACCGCCTCCAGATACGTGGCCCGGGGGATGACATCTGGGAAGACTGACACAAGCTCTAATAATTTAGATTCGAAATGATGTTGTTTTGCCGATTGCTTCAAACCGGTTTTTACCGCCTAGGCTGAATAACGTGCAGATTAAAAATGATGTTGCCGAGAGGTTCACTACGCCTCTCGTAAACGGGTGTCTCTTTGGGAGACAGGATGTCTGAAGGGATGAACACTATTACAGTTTGAGTATAAAAGTAGGGGTTTGGAGGAGGAGGAGGATTATTGCTGTCCTTCTATTCCCATCAGTGTCAAAGTTGATCTGATTTTTGGGATTTTACGGATCTTCCATGTGATCGTCTCACGCAATGCCTCTACCTGACCAGACTCTACCTTGGCCAAGATATCGTATGCGCCAAACGTTCCGTGGACTTCAACGACTCCTTCAATGGATTTTAATTCTGAAATTACCGCTTCTTCAGAACCTAGCTCACAGTTTATGAGAACATAAGCTGCTGCCATTAAGATTCAACTCCTGATTTCATACAGTCAGTGGCATGTTGAATTATATAAGAATAAGCTAAAAAATTTAAAAATTCAGAAGGCAGACTGGCAGAATCATAAACAAATGTAGGGTAAAAAAGATCGTCAGGCACCTGACGATGCAGCACGATGCCCATCCCTCATAACTTGCTCAAGCTCAGGCAAACTCTTTGAGAGTGTAATTTTTGCACGCAGGCCAGAGCCGTTTCTCATCCCCCTGGTAAATCGCATGGCCTGGCCCTTGATATTTGCAAATTTGATGCCGTATCTTGATGTTAAACGGAGATAGTCAAAGAAGGAATCCAGCCGGTCATTAAATGAATATTCGTGGTAAGAGCCGGTTTTAAGATAGTCATTAATCTGTTCAAATAAGAATGGGTTTCCCATTGCGCCGCGCCCTATCATGATATAGTCACAGCCAGTCTCATCTAGCATCGCCTTTGCCTCTTGTGGGGTGGTAACATCTCCATTTCCAACAATCGGCAGATTGGAGGCTTGCTTTAGCTCTTTGATCAGGGTCCAGTCCGCATCTCCAGAGTATCCCTGGCTAACGGTTCTGGGATGAAAAGTGATCATTTCGATCCCCTCATCTTCGGCAATCCCTGCAATGTCCCTAAACAAGAACCTACTTGCGTCAGTGACGCCGGAACGGATCTTGAGTGTGACCGGTTTTTTGACGGCGTTGACAAGAGTGCTGAGGATCTGCCGTGTCAGGTTTGCCTCCTGCAGCAAGGCGCCTCCGGCCATCTGTTGAGTGATGTGAGGTGCGGGGCAGCCCATGTTATAATCGATGATATCAAAGTGGGGTTCTACAATTTTTGCAGCTGCTTCCAAAGCGGCAAGATCAGAGCCGAACAATTGAACTGACAACGGCCGCTCCTCCTCAGAAAATTCAATGAATTCTTGAATAGTCTGTTGCATGTGCTGCCCTTTGAGTTGCCGTTCTTTTGCAATAATGCTGTGAATGCTTGTAAACTCTGTAACTACCAGTCCGGCTCCCATCCTTTTGCACTGTAGCCGTAACGCAGGATCACTGACTCCTGCCATCGGGGCAAGAAATGCCTTGCTGGAAAATTTTGGAAGCATGGTGTCTTGTAACCAATCAACGGTATTTACGTCAATGGTCTGCCGTACAACCGCCCTGAAAACGACAGGTGGCTG
>RKRY01000106.1 GCA_007571135.1 Candidatus Nitrosopumilus sp.
TTTTTTTGCAATATGTTTCAGTTCGACTATCTGTTTTTGAAGTTGTGGATCCTTTGGATTCTTTGCAAGCTCAGACAAATCCCACCCGCCAAGCTTATAATGTGACATGATTTTACATTTTTTTAACTATTAAAAAATGAATGTGACAGACCACTTAATTTTGATTTTCTTCAACAAATTCTTAAGTGATAGCGCAGTAGATCCCTCATGCAAACCATAACCGTCCGTGATGCATCTGATGCGGATATCCCAATATTGTTGGGATTGTTGTATGATCTTGGCAGACCTGCGCCTCAAATTGATTCTGATGTTGATTCATTTCGGAAACTGGTCAAGCAATACATCTCTGATTCTGATAAAAAAATTCTGGTTGCAGTACTCAATGACGTGGAAATAATTGGGATGATAAGCATTGTCTTTCTGACTAGGTTAAATCAAAAAACATTGGAACTGTACGTTCCAGAACTGGTAGTTGATAAAAAACACCGGGGTTTAGGGGTTGGTTCCAAACTGATTAATTCATGTGCTGAGATCGGAAAGAAAAAAGATTGCCATCGGATAAGACTAGAATCTGGAAACCAACGAAGTCAATCTCATCTGTTTTACAGCTGTTTGGGATTCTCACAACATGCCAAATCTTTTACAAAAAAATTGTAAAAGATTGACATACATGCTCCTCTTGAATATCACACTCTTTTGGCCCTTGACTATATGCACAATTGCATATTGCCAGATTCGATTTGACTGGCAATGTGGCACCGCAATCACGATAAGCAAATCAACCGCCACAACCTCTATTTGCTGGATTGCACTGGATATCCTCGGACGCTTACGACAATTCACCATGTTTTTTCCACGCATTCTGCTTTGGTAGCGGGGACAACTTTGATTCACTCTGTTACTTTTTTTTGGTGCAACATGTCACATACACATGCAAATAACGTGCTGCTCTTCCGTAATAATTTTTCTAACGACACCGGTTTCTTTAGCGTCAATTCTACTTTCATACTTTTGAATAATGCGATGACAGGACGATTTACTCAGTTAACCCAAAAGTAGATTCCAAGTGACAAATCGGAGCAGATCAATAAGGGCGTGCTTCAGGGTGATCAGTGAACCAACAATGACCGCTTCAAAACACAATATAACAACCGACACCCGGCCATATGAGCGTGCAAGCCGCGGTCCTGACTTTATCAATGCCTGCATCGAACTCCCCACGGGACACAGCACGCTGTACCGAGTGTCTACGTTAGGTAAGCGCTTATCTTGACAGGTCCGACCTCACCGTTATCCATAGTCAACACCTTAAGAAATCGCCCAGTTTGACAGGAACAATGACCTTTTGTCGGATCATTGTCCGTATGGAATCCTCCATCGCCCTGACATCCCCGTACACCCTGCTGCCTGCGGCATTCTTCATCACCCTCCACTGCGTCTCTATTGTGTTGAGCTCTGGCGTATATGGCAGAAAATACTCGATTCGGAGCCCGTCACATCCCCTGATGTACTGCCTGACCTTTGCAGACTTGTGCCGCGCCGCGTTGTCAGCAAACATCAGAACCCGTCCGAATCTTTTCTGCACCCTGCTAAGAAGGCCTATGAACACGTCAGTTCTGCATGTCGTAGAACATGAAATAGAACCTGCCATCGCCCGGAACCCCGAACACGTGCCTTCTTTTCCGGGACGGGACCGCAGGCGCGTTCCCTGTCGTGCCCTTTTTATGCCATCCGTACCGGGCCTTGTTGCCTCCTCGAGTCTTTAGAGAAAAGAGAGACGTAAGGATTCCCTTTTTATCCCATCCGTACCAGGTCCTGTTGCCTCCCAGTGCAAACGTGGACTCGTCTTGCACAGGTATCCCGTATCCTAATCCGGCGTATCTGCGTGCCAGCCGTGCAGTTTTTTTTAAAACGCCTTTTTCAGATTCCGTGGCTGATCTGGGATTTTTTGGGTGTGCCTTCCTCCACGACATGCCTGTTCTCAGAAGAATCTTCTGCGTGCCGCTTATGGCATACTGTACGCCGAATCTTTTCTTGATGGGACCCTTGCCAGTAGCATGTTGCACAACTTGCTTTTCAAAGCCATCTTTGGCCAAGATTATCCTAATTTAGGCAGGTTATGTAACATGCTACTTGCCAACCTGGACGTCCACAGTGTGGTCTCAAATCCGAATGACTCGGGCCCCTTGCCAAGATCTGAGATCAGATGTCTTGTCTGGTAGCATGTTGCATAACCTGCCTAAATTAGGATAATCTTGGCCAAAGATGGCTTTGAAAAGCAAGTTGTGCAACATACTATTGTCTGGGACTCGTCCAGCCTGCTGGTGCGTCCCCCACTGTGTCCGTCGTACATGTTGGCAAGCATTCAAGCAAGTCCTGCTCAGATGGCAGCAAAGGGGCGTCCCCCACTGTGTCCGTCGTACATGCAAAATGGGTAGATCGATTTGATAAGGCATTGACTATTTTAGATGCTTGTTTCAAGCTATCTTGATCAGAAGAGGTACAAACAATGGTATCTAATTTTGAAAAATTTCTAATCTTGTATTTTTTTCTAATGAAAGCACAAGATCATCCTTTTGTAGGTTCCAAATTTCCCTGGATTCAAATAACGTCTAGTGGTCCAAGTAGGTTAGTAACACGATCTGATGGCTCATACTATCATTATCTTCTTCTTTTGTTGGACGATATTTTTCAAGTATTTCAGGCAAAAGTATACTACAGTTTATAAAATTGAAATAAAAGAATGAATAACAATATACGAGGAAAAAGGCATGACACAAAATTGGTTAGCATACAAAAAATCAACCCATCTTCTGGACTCATCCCTAGTGGCAAATGATGCTTACGTGGCTTTGAATTTCTTAAATGAAAAAAATTTAGAATTAGAACCAACTAGAAAAATAATGTATTTAGAAAATGCCAAACGTGGTCTTGAGTTACTAAAAAAAATTAGATTTCATATAACTAGAACAGAAAATGAATTTGAAAAAGAGGAATTTTATTCATTAATTAAAAAATTATCAAATGATCTACTCAAAAAACCAAATGATTTAGTAATTATGTTTGATGGTGCTATAGAGGAAATTACTGCAATATCGAAATCAAGACACGTACATCTTGAAGATTCTTTAACCCTTCTGTCTTCAATCTCTAAAACAACAAGCTCGGAACTAAATTCACAATATAGATACATACGATAGATTTCAAATTAATGTCTTATACAGAACAAATTTTTTGTCTCAAAACTGAGCAAATTCATCAACAAATCACAAACATTAGAAATTTAGTAAATCGATTCAATGACTATCAACAACTACGTTCATTCATACAACTAATTTCTGATGAATTAGAAAATTCTACCAAGATAATTGAACAGAAAAAATCTGAGATGACCGATTTTGATATTTTAATCTCAAAGAAAGATCATATTCCAAGACGTATCAAAGAAATTTTTAGTAAAATTATGGATACGTTAGGAAATCAAGAAACCAGATTGATGAAGATGGAACAAATATTATCTCAAATGTCAATATGGGAAAGTCAGAGAAAAGGTACATCAATTCTTTCAAACAAACACAAAGCGTTAGAGAAGTTTGGAAATGAGATGTGTAACGTAATGAAAATCACAACTCCTGTTATTTCAAATTTTGGCACAGAATTTAGATCAATTCCATGTGAATCTTTTACATTTCATCTTGCAGGATACATCACAAATTTACCTGAAACTATTGCCAATCAAATTGATGGATGGCCAATTCTTGCCCACGAATTAGGACATGTGTATCATCATGAGAATTATGCACAGATAAAAGAAAACATCAACAATCCATTAGAATTACAAATACGAAAATTAGGAATACCAAAAGAAGATGCAGATGAAATGATTGATATTTGGAACGGGCATTGGATTCCTGAGTTAGTTTCTGATGTCATTGCAACATTAATCTTGGGTCCAGCATATGTAGAAAAGGTTGTAGTTGATGCTTTTGGAATGGCACCAACTGAATTTTCTCCACCGCCTGACTCACATCCGCCTTGGAAAATTAGAGTAGACTTGATATTAGAAGTAATTAGAAAACTCAATCTAACAGATTATGAAATCCACGAAAAAATGTTTCTTTGGAAAGAGTACAAAGAAATTTTTGCAGAGAAGATTGACCCTAAAGTCCTAAATTTGTTCATTAATGGTCAAACTGTACAAAAGGCATCAGATTTGATTACGTCCTCCATTCAAATCGCTCCAATAAAAAACATTTGGGAAAACGTGTTAGCAATTAAAAATGGAAGTAGTATTGAAAATCATTCCATGTTGGATTTGATTTCGATGTATTTTCTTGAAAATGATTTGGAGAAAAGAAGTGTATTAGAACGTGCTATATCGGCAAAATGTTAGTTTCAATACCTTTTGCCGCAAAATCTATTTGATCATCAGCATATTTGATAGTGGCAGGTAATCTTGAAGCAAAATTAGGCGAGCCCCAATTAAGATTTGATAAATAATATACATCTTGCAAGACTTCTCTCACTTCAATACTTCCTGTTAAAGGAATCTGTTCTACTAGTAACGGTCTAGACATTCCTTGACCAATCATATTTCTACCAGTGGTTGCAACAATTCCACTTTTTTCATCTAATTCAAAATATGTTCCAACGTTACAATCTTCCATTCTATTATTAAACTCATTAAAAAATCTGAAAGGATTTGATTTACGTACATTTATGCCTGTGATTATACAATCTTGAGACAAAGTACCATCATCCATTAATTGATTAGTACCATTTTTCAAACCATTGATTTCATCTTTAGTTAAATAACCATCACGATAAATAGCTACACTATTAATTTTTGATTTTCCTTTTTCTTTTATTATCGATACAAAAGCATTTTCAATATTTTTAGATTCTATGGATTCCTTTTTCTGAGCCTCATGCAATCCTATTCCCAAATATTTCCCAGAATTATCAAAGACATAACTATAACAAACAACTCTTCCTGTTCTTCCACCCACATCAATTCCTATATTGAAATCAAAATTCAATGAATTATACTGCCGCTCATAATAATTTCGGCAAAAATCCCAACCCATACATTCTTAGATCCCAACATGTTACAACAGGACATGATACAACAAGATCACACGT
>RKRY01000162.1 GCA_007571135.1 Candidatus Nitrosopumilus sp.
CGTATGTAAGATATGAGTTCCATTTTTTACAAATACTTTCATGTGACTTGACCGGTTACCGTATGGATATCCAGGATGCAGTGCAGAGTCTGCCCATCAGATTAAAAATTCAGCGGCATTGCTTCCTTCCTTAGTAATTTCAATCCACCTGGTTCTGCCAATTTTATTTACTTTGACAAAATGCCATTGGGTTTCCAAGGCATTGATGATGTTTTTATCCAGACTGGCAAAAGTTGCCTGGCTCTCATTCTCGGCATTTACGACTATGAGTTTTTGTTCTTTGGCAATTTCTGCCATCTCTTTTTTGGAAATTTTCCCATTGTTTTCCTTGATGATTCTCAGTGCATCGATATGGCGCTTCTCAGGACGCTTGATTTCATAGGTTGGCATGTTCTGAATTTCTTTAATCCCAGTTGAGATCGGCTTGCCTGAAAAGCCGACATAGTCTCTTGCCTCCACATAAAACGGATTGACATTCCTAGAATCGTTGAACATCATACAAGCCATCATACAGGCTATTGCCTGGATCTTGCTGCCTGACGCCAGATTAACGTAAACAATGTTGTCCCGTTCTTGTTCTATTAGCTGTTTGACTGATTTAATGATGTTAAAGAGATCCAGACGGTTATGGTGTTCAGTCGTCACAGTTATGCCTAGTTTTTCTAGTTTCTGGGTGATTTTTTCATAAAAAGGGACCGCCTTATCTACACTTGGATTTTCATGAATCAGCAGACAGACCTTGTCTGCCCGCAGCTGCTTTGCAGGTAAAACTATTCTGTCTACCTCATATCCTACAGGGGCCACATGTACGCGCAAGTTTATCATTTTAGACATATTGGTATCCGTAGTATGGATACTATGGTCATAGTATATAATAATTTTCCGCACACAGCATACTCATGAAAACAATCACACAATTGCATACAGGTCATCAAGTAGGTGAAAGGCCCACACCCACCAGTTTTTTTCCAAGGATAATTCGTGAATTTGACGATAATGACGAGCCGATGATATACAAAGGTGGCAAGTACTGAATACCATCAGGATATTGCCAAGCAAACTTGTAGCAAGATACCAAAGGTGTGTCTTGCAGGGATCTGAAATTAGATTAGGGCGCAATAAAGGATTTGCCACAGTATCAAAACAACTTGAGGCAGCCTCCAGCAAGAAAGGCAAGCAGCAGTTTATCAATAATGCAGGGGGGCAGGGGCATTGAGAGATCAGGGCTACAGTCAGACACTGGAGGATGTGAGTTGAAGGACGCAAGGAAAAAAAGTTTGTCTGAGGCATTTGTCAATGCATTTGGCGGATATCCAATTGGTTACTGTTTGGGAATTGTAATGCTGCCATTATCAGTAAAATGGATTGAGGAAGATCCACTGACAGTAAGTTTGCTAATTACACTGGTTTATACTTTAGTGTCCTTTGCAAGGAGTTATTTTTTGAGAAGGGCGTTTGAAAGGTTGGGAATTGAAGATAATTTCATAAGGATATGCATAAAAATGATCAGATGTATCAAGGACAAATTTGAGTTCCCGGTTCGTCCTTTACCAAGCAAGAGGTCGTGATAAATGACCTCCCTAACGTTTCATGGCGGAGTAAATGAGATCGGAGGAAACAAGATCCTCCTGGAAGATAAGGATACCAAGGTTTTCTTGGATTTTGGCAAAAGCTTCTCAAGAAGGGCAAGATATTTTGAGGAATATATCAGTCCTAGAACATCAAATGGGATTGTAGATTTTCTTACCATGGGATTGGTTCCTGACATCAAAGGAGCATACAGGGACGATTTGATGAAAATGGCTGGAAGGGATCCGCAGGAACCAGATATTGATGCGGTGCTACTTACACACGCACATGCAGATCACGCCGACTATATTTCATTTTTACACGAGGATATTCCAATCCACATGGGCTCTACCTGCCACCTGATTCTAAAGGCACTGACTGAGAAGGCACCCAGGACTATTGAAAAGGAGATTCTAGATTTTAAGTCAAGACCGCAAGGCTTGAGAGATCATCCTGTCAAAAGAAAAATCAAAGAGTTTCGGACAGGAAGTAAATTTAAGATCGGTTCATTGGAAATTGAGCCTGTTCATGTTGACCATTCGGTGCCAGGCGCATATGGCTTTATTATTTGGACATCTGAGGGCCCCATTGCATATACAGGAGACATAAGACTACACGGCACCCATGCGGAGATGACAAGGGATTTCATCGAAAGGGCAAGAGAGGTCAGGCCAATAGCACTGCTTACTGAAGGAACCAGAATAGCAGACGGGCACAAGGAAGAATCAGAGCAAAAAGTTTACGAAGAATCATCCAAGATAGTTACAGAGTCAACTAACCTGGTATTTGCAGATTTCAACTTCAAGGACGTAGACAGATTCAAGACGTTTTACAACATTGCAAAAGAAACTGGTAGAAAGTTAGTTGTAAAAAGTAACGATGCGTTTTTTCTCAGATACCTATCCCAGGATCCATACCTCAATGTTCCAGATATTGATGATGAGGACATCATAATTTACTTGTCCAAGCGCGGTTCAGGCACATATTCAGAATCAGATTACAGCCGAAAGGACAAGGAATTTTTTGACATGGGCAATACTTGTACTGCGGAACAAATTGCCAAGAATCCTAGCAAGGTACTATGTGCAATTGGCTCCTACAGCTTTACTGCATTAATTGACATGCTGCCAAAACCAGGTGCAAGATACATCCATTCAGCATCAGAACCATACAACAAAGAGCAAGAGTTATCGCATGAAAGAATTGACGCATGGTTGAATCATTTTGGCATGCATAAATTCCAGAGCCACTGTTCGGGCCATGCCAGAGGCCCGGACCTAATGGAGGTGATCAGAGAGATTGAAGCAGAATCAGTCTATCCAATCCATACAGAATCGCCAGAGACATTTAAAAAAATTTCAGCGAACATTGTCTTTGTAGAGGAAGGCAAAAAGTACACATTATGAGCAGGATCCCAAAGCAATCAATTAAGTTGCGTACAATGTCATGCAATTTGATCCGATGATTCAAAATTGATTAGGCCCGCATTACCACACTGGAAACCCGGATGTCAAGGCTCTACGAGAT
>RKRY01000157.1 GCA_007571135.1 Candidatus Nitrosopumilus sp.
TATATCGAATTCATTTTTAACAATTTGAAAACAGCAACGTTAATTGCAAATTGAACGCCGGTTCTCATGTATTCTCCCATTATTCCCTTTTTGATAAATTCCAAGGCCCGAATTTGTTTTTCATTGAGCTCGTTTGATTTTAGAATTTCAAATTGCTCAGAACCCGGAGAGTACTTGATCAAGCCCGTTTGCTCTGCGCGTCTTAAGCTAAATTCGCTATCCCCACTTACTGGAATTACGATAGAGTCATTGTATCTTCCCTGCAGTCTTGCAAAATTCTTGTCAGCGCCTTCAACATCGATTTTATTTGCAACGATCAGTGAGGGTTTTGAGATTTTCCTCAAGTAAGATGCGAATTTTTTGCTGTCAGCCGTGTTATAGTCATCAAAGTTTTTTCCTTCAAGATCTGTGGCAATCAAAGTTTCTTTAACGTGATGCCTGTGAACGCCAACGCCACGGTAAAGCTCGGATACGGCATAGACGATGTCAGAGCTGGTTCGAATTAATTTTGAAACCTTGTCTCTATTTCCCTCCAAGATTTTATGATACCACATGATTAGTTCCTCTTCAATGTCAGCAAAATCAGATACCGGATCACCGGTTCCAATATCAGTTATTTTCCCTGTGGAATCTATGCCTCCAGAGGCATCGACTACATGCAGTAGTGCGTCAGACTGAGCTGCAATTGATAAGAATTGGTTTCCGAGGCCTTTGCCCTTCCATGCATCTTTGATCAAACCGGGTAAATCGATTAGTTCAACCGGGATATACCTCCGCCCCTCAATACATTTTGAATTATTAGGATTGTCCTGAACTTTGAATTCTGGATGGACACAAAGCGTAATTGCATGTGTAGTTCCAGATACAGCGGATTTTGTAGTAAACGGATAAGAAGAGATTTCTTTAGAGGATAAAGTGGCAGAGTTGTAAAATGTTGTTTTCCCGGTATTGGTCTTTCCGATTAATCCAAGACGGATTGGCATGAAATAGATGCCTGTTCAGAATATTTATCTCTGCCTAGGAATTTTTAGTTCTGATCTTCTCTAAGACACGGTTGATTTTCTGAATCGCCCAGTCAATGTCATCAAGATCTTCTTCAGAAAGAGAACTTTGCCATTTGTCCAATACTGTCGATGTGATTTCTGAGTTATTGTACAACAAATTCCAGTAAGGATGATGTTCTGAAGTAGCATATGCTAATTCGGATATATCGCCTAATCCGCTTTGAGCCCTTGTCAGGGATGTGGTTTTTTCCCCAAAAATTTTGATGATGCTGTTATCAAGATCCCACTCAATTTTCAGCAGAAGACCTGACTTTTCAAATTTTTCTGCTAGATCAACTAACTTGCGGTAAAATTTTTCAAATTCATCCATGCAGACAACCTCCGGCATCGGACCACCTACATACATGGATTAAAGGCGACTCCAATGTCCGCTTCCTTGTCTGCCAATACGTTTGATCCGAAATTGCAAGGTCCTTCTCGCAGTCAATTACTCTGGGTTTTTTCTTAATGAGCCTTGCAATTACAGGCAGTACCAAATCTGAAAGTCTAAAAATGCCAACAGTAATGTCAGTCTCATCATCGGTCTCTGAAATTAAAGAGCGGTATTTTTTCCTCAATATCTCATCAGTTGTAGGATTTGTCGGCACAGTTCCATGTCTGTCATCTGGCAGATATTTTGGGGTGTAACGTACAGTTTTTGAAGAATTTTTTGACATCTCTGCAACGGTTGTCTTTTTTAGAGTGGGTATATTTTGAATTTCTTCATCTAAATTGGAACCGCCTTTCATAAATGAGATAAGAATGCAAAGAATATAATTTTTGAACACGTCTAGCCTGTTTTACAACTCTGCCCAGATAGGACAATCCTGCCAAGGATAGTTTTAAAAAGCAAGTTGTAAATAGTGGCATGTTGCATAACCTGCCTAAATTAGGATAATCTTGGTCAAGTATGGCTTTGAAAAGCAAGTTGTGCAACATACCAGT
This sequence comes from Candidatus Nitrosopumilus sp., assembly GCA_007571135.1. Lineage (GTDB taxonomy): Archaea > Thermoproteota > Nitrososphaeria > Nitrososphaerales > Nitrosopumilaceae > Nitrosopumilus. Next base: position 1,989 of record RKRY01000157.1, read on the forward strand.
AAATAGGCAGGGCATAACAAAGAGTATTTTAGGAGTTAAAGTAGATGGACAGCATGGAAGGGAGAGAACCAAAAGAGCTAATTGTTTTAGGGGCCATCAAAAATGGAATTAAAAAATTCGATAAAATCCAAAAAGTGGCTCAGATTGATCCTAAAGAACTAAATGAGATCTTAGAAAAATTAGAGAAAAGGGAGCTTATCAAAGTAGAAGAAAAGAAGGGGTGGCTGAGCAAGAAAATTGAGATTACGTCTACTGAAAAAGGAGACAGAGAAGTAGATAAGAGTGTCAGCGAATTACAAGGAAAGTGGAATCAAATGGCTACAGTATACAAAACAGGCGACAAAGATAAAATGAAAGATGTTATGGATAACAATAGATCATTTCTTCCCATGATGATGTTTTTTGGAGTAATGGATATGATGATGTTTTCAATGATGTTTTCAATGATGGGAGCGTCAATGGGGGACTACGTACCGGCTGAAGACATTCCTGCAGAAATGAATGATGGAAGCAGCACGGATGGTGGCGGAATGGACGATGGCGGCGGCGGAATGGACGATGGCGGCGGATTTGACATCGACATAGGGTTTTAGAGTCTGTTTTATACTTTAGAAACCAACTAGAGATAGTTGATTTACAATTCATTTAATAATGCAGGGTTAGTCAAAGTCCTAACATTTCTTCAAACGCATAACACAGAATATCTTTCAGGTCAAGATTTGAGCGATGTTTTACACATTAGCAGGGTTGCTGTTTGGAAGCATATCAAAAAAATTCAAGAGCTAGGATACGTTGTTGAATCTAAACAAAAATTGGGATACAAACTAGTCTCAAATTCAGAATTGTTACTTCCATGGGAGGTCACAGCGGAATTAAAAACCAAAACTATTGGCCAGAGGGCATTTTATCTGGACAGTACAGATTCCACCCAAAACTGGGCTCTCAAAATGGCAGAAGATTCAGAGAATGACGGAGCCGTAATCATTGCAGGGAAACAGACAGGAGGGAAGGGACGTTCTGGGAGAAGATGGGTCTCTCCAAAAGGAGGCATATGGATGTCGGTCATACTTCGGCCAAAATTCGATATTTCAGTTACCACGTTATTTCCGATTGCGTCATCACTTGCGTTGTCTTATGCCATTGAAAGGATATTCAAAGAGACTCCAGAACTCAAATGGCCTAATGACGTGACAATCAAAGGAAAGAAAGTTGCAGGGATGCTAGTATATGCATCGTTAGAATCAAACAGAATAGAAAATTTAGTTTTGGGCATAGGAATCAATTTTGATGTAGATGTAAAGCAGGTAGAGAAGAGCCTAAAAAACACACCGAATTTTTACGGTGTTGCCACGCTAAGAGATTTGAATCAAAAAATAAGACCCGTCCAATTAGTTCGGCAATTTCTCTTAGAATTAGAAAAGATCTACGCATTACTAAACGGGCAAAAAACAAAGGAAATCATTTCAGAATGGACAAAAAGATCATCTACCATCGGCAAGGAGGTAGAAATCAGCACACTCAACGGAAAGGCTAGGGGAATGGCGCTCAGAATAGATGAGGACGGTGCGCTTGTAATATCCAACAAAAAAGGAAACTCAAGGATCGTTGCAGGAGACATAGTCCACTTGTCAAAATAGCTATTTTTTAGTTTTTGATCTGGTTTTAGTTTTCCTGGGCCTTTTCCCTGCAATCATTGAGGATTGTTCTTTGACAATTTCTTTAAGATCCTGTTGAATTTCAAAAACATGCAACAAGAGTTCTTCTAGTGCATGGGAATACTGATCATACGCCTCCAGAAGATCAGTCTTCTTTTCATTTGATTGAGACAAATACTCATTTAGTCGGATCAGGTTAGTCGAGGTGATTAGTTCAGGAATATCAGAAGGTGTCCCCAGCTCATCTAATTCATGCCGTACTTGATGGATTCGCTTTCGTAATTCATAGACAGCCTCTCCAGCTCCGATATTTGTCATACAAAACCATCCATTATAAACGAATAAAAGATTTTTCTCAGCAGATTTAAGATAAACAATCTTGGTGCATTTGGTAGAAAAAGGAAACAACCATATCTAAAACAAATGGGAAAAGACTGAATCATGTACAGTATTCAGACTTTGCTAATCTTGTCAATTAGTATTTCCGTTTTATCGGCTTTAGTTTATGCACAAACCGAGAACAATGTTGAAGAGATGTTCGATTTAGCAAATACGCATTTTGTAAATGGAGACTATGACAAGGCCATCAGGATCTATGACAAGATTTTAGAGATTGTGCCAAATAACATTTCAACTTTAAAGATGAAGGGAATTGCCCAGAGCAATATTGGCGAGCATCAAAAATCACTCAAACAGTTTTTTATCATCATACAACACAGACCAAATGATGTCACCGCATTAGCCGGAATGGGGCTGGGATTTGGAAATCTTGGAGAATATCAGGAATCCTTAAGGTATTTTGACAGGGCAATAAAACAAAAACCAGATAGCATAATTCTTGCCAATTACAAGCATTTTGTCGAAAATGTCATTTCAAAATACCCATACACTCCAACTGAAAAACCAAAGGGTTTAGAGAATACAGAGGCAAAGCCAGTTCCAGACTGGATAAGAAATTCTGCCAGATGGTGGGCGTCCTCACAAATTACAGATGATGATTTTTCTAAAGGGATAGGGCATCTTATTGAAAGCAAGATCATCCAAATTCCCGACAATCAAGATACAGAGGAATCAGCAGAATCAAAGTCGCAGTCATGGTTAAAAAATAATGTAGGACGGTGGGCAGAAGGCCTCGCATCAGATGAAGAATTTTTCAAGAGTGTCCGACAGTTGATCGATGACGGATTTGTTACCGTAAAAGCTCAAACCACTCCAAAGACTCAGGAGGAGCTTGACCGAGAAAGTTACTATTTTGACAGATATTTGAAAGGCATTGCAATCAACATATCTAAGGAAAAAAGATACATCGAGTTTCCAAATCCCAGTCAAGACGTAATTAAAAAATTTCTCAGGGATTATGTAAAATGGAATTTTGAAGAGGAGATAAAAGGGCATCAAAAAAAATTCCCGGACCCAACTTATGAGATCATAGACGGCAGATACGTCATCCACTACAAAGTCTACATCAATGAACAGCCATCCGGTCTGCCATTAAACCATGTCAGCACCTTACAAGATTCATTTAGGTTTTGGGAGTCACGAGACTTTAACATAGGCAATCAAAAAGCCAAGATAAGATTTGAAGTTACTGATCTAAAATACGAGGCAAACGTTTGGGTAACATGGGTTGTCAGGAACATCGGAGACGGGGTTTTAGGCCATGCCCATTTAGGAAAAGGGGTAGTCGAGGTGGCACTAGGTGACTACAATTGCGATGGTAGTTTTCAGCTCTACGATGTAAACAGTGTCAAGACAGTCATGACGCATGAGTTAGGACATTCGATTGGATTACACCACACAGATGACAAAACGAGTATAATGTATCCGTCATACACACCATCGTACGCATACTGTCTACTTGGTTGAAATTAGAATCGATTCTAAGAGCTAAGAATGAGGCTTAGCTCAACCTACACACGATTAACCGTCAGAAATTTGGTAAAATTGATAATAGGGCAAATATGAAAACCCACTTAGTTATGCTCAAAAACTCAATGATGTCAGGGCCAAAATGTCCTGCATGCGGAGACAGAAAAATAGTCACTGATGAAAACACGGGAGAGTTGTTTTGTGGAAAATGCGGATTTGTAGTTACTGACAAAATTGCAGATACGGGTGCTGAATGGCGATCATTTTCTAACGATGAGACAAACCGGACCAGAGTCGGTGCAGGGACATCACTTACAATGCACGACATGGGACTATCCACCGTTATTGGTGCAGTTAACAAAGACTCCACTGGAAAGCCGCTTTCAGCCAGCGTTAAAAGTTCCATTGAAAGACTGCGAACATGGGACAGTAGAACGCAGGCCCACTCGTCAGCAGATCGAAATCTAAGGCAGGCACTAAATGAGATGGACAAGTTAAAGGACAAACTTGCGTTAACTGATGCAGTTGTTGAAAAAGCGGCATACATTTACAGAAAAGCGATGGAGAAAAAACTCGTAAGAGGCCGCTCCATTCAAGGACTGGTTGCCGCATGTCTTTATGCATCGTGTAGAAACACAGAGACTCCAAGAACGTTAGACGATATTGCCAAAGGCATCAACATAAGAAGAAAGGATGTGGCAAGGTGTTACAGGCTGATCTTCAGAGAACTAGAATTGAAGATGCCAGTAGTTGATCCCGTAAAAGGAATTTCTAGAATTGCAAGTATCGCAGGACTAAGTGAAAAGAGCAAAAGAAAGGCAGTTGAGATTTTAGACAAGGCTAAAAAATTAGACATGGTGGCAGGAAAGGATCCCATGGGAATTGCGGCAGCGGCACTGTACCTTGCATGTATCAGTACAGGGGAGATAAAATCTCAAAAAGACATCTCTGTTGCGTCGGGAGTTACAGAAGTAACCATTAGAAACAGATGTGCCGGGTTGAGAAAAATCATAATGGATTAAAGACGGTCCCGTCTTTTAAAAATTTGAATTAAAAGTCCCCATCAGAGTAGATTCAAGGATACGATTATTTTCAAAATGGCAAACTGCAATGCCCCAGAATCATCACCCATTTCACACGATGCCAAAACGGCACACCGCCTGCAAGAGGAAAACTCATGGTATCAATTCTCCACTGCAAGATATCAGAATGATCTGTCAGACCCACCCCAAACTCATGACGCATCATTACACGTAAAGCAAGTTCCACAAACATTGTTTCGTCTTGTTTTTACGCCTCTAGTGGCAATCCCTTCCTCATGCCGCCGGCAGCTAGGTGGCCTAACTATTGATCACCTTTCATGGCACATCTTTGAGTCAGGGACAATAATGCATTGACACATACTCTCAAGATCCTCAACATCGCCCAACGGTCTGATTTTAGAAGCGATCTATTTATTGCGATCTGTACGAATAGGTATCTGTGCAATCAGAACCGCCCAAGGAGATCACGGATTATTACAAGCATCTCGCATTATTTTGGACTGACATCATTTATTTGATGTCGAACAAACCTCAGGCACTTGCGTCAACAGGACCAATGAGGGCATTTGCTGCAAACTCTAAAAAGATCTCAGCTGAGATGATTGAAATTAGTCAAATCATGACAGAGTTTAACCGACATCTTGCCGAATACTACAAACAGTTGACAGAAACATGGGCTACAGCTCAGAAGAAGGTTAATCTCAAAGCACCTGAAATTCCTCAGGATATCGAACAAGTCGACGCACTCAAAAGAATTTGGATCGACATATTTGATAATGACTTTACAGAATTGTTTGATTCGGAAAAATTTGGGAAAAATTATGGAAATCTGGTCTCAAAGGAATTGGAATTGACAAAGCATTGGAATAACATTACAAATGTGATTTTGCAATCGGCTAACCTTCCAAGCAAGGAGGAGATAGACGAGGCTTACAAAGAGATCCATTCTTTGAAAAAAAGAGTCGGCAGGCTAGAGTTGCATCTAAAGAAAAGAGGGATGAGGAAAAACGCAGAGTGAATCAAGGATAGATCCAAAGATACTTGAGGAGGTTTTAAAGTTCGGCAGGAATGTAATTGATGCGCCAAAACTTGTTTCTGCTCCCGACGAAATTAGCCTAGAAGTCACACCTCATGATGTAATTCAGAAAATCGACAAGACCAGACTGCTGCATTATCATCCATTGACCGATGATCAAAAAAAGACGCCGCTGTTAATATCATATGCGCTAATCAACAGATTCCACATTTTAGACATCCATCCGGAAAAGAGCTGGGTGCGTAATTTACTCAAACAGGGATTTGACATATACATGATTGATTGGGGAACGCCAACGAGCATGGACAAGTATCTTGATTTTGATGACTATGTCAATGGCTATCTTGACGCGCACGTAGAGCACGTCAAAAACGAATCATCGAATGAAAAAATTTCACTACAGGGGTATTGTACAGGGGCGACGATTGCAACTGCATATGCCTCGCTACACCCAGATAGCGTAAAAAACTACATTGCGACTGCGCCGGTAATTGACGGATGGCGAGACACAACAGTGATCAGTAACCTTGCCAAACACATGGACGTAGATAAGATGGTAGAAATCATTGGAAACATGCCTCCAGAATTCATGTATTACTGTTTTTCAGTCCTAAAACCATTTGAACAGGGAATTGAAAAATATGTCAACTTTTTTAGAAACATAGACAACAAGAGGTTTGTCGACAATTTCCTCAGGGTAGAAAAATGGCTTGGAGACACGCCTCCCATTCCCGGAGAATTGTTCAGGCAGTGGATTAAAGACATCTACCAGGACAATTTGCTTATTCAAAATATGATGCACATAGAAGGAGAACGTGTGGATTTGAAAAAAATAGACATGCCAATCTTCACACAGGTTGCAGTAGGAGATCACCTGGTATCCCCCGAGTGCAGCATGCCGCTGCACTATGCCGTTGGCAGCGAGGATAAGACATTACGCATGTATCCAACAGGCCATGTCGGAATGATTGCAAGCAGACTGTCACAGAAAAGAGTGCTGCCGGAGTTAGGCAGATGGTTGTCTGACAGATCATAAAAAAGAAAAAAGTGGGAAATTACTAGTTGTTTTTGTTTGTAAATGCGGAGAACCAAGACTGCAGTATGTTCTTGTTCAAATCAGCAAAAGACTTTGCATTATCGTTGAATGTCTTGATGTTTTGCTGTGTTGCATCAATTGTTGCCAGTACAATTTGATTTTGCAATGATGCCGCTTTTGCATACTCTTCGGCCGTATCACGCACTACTTTCAATGTCGCTTCTGGAATGCTTGTTGCAATGCCTGCTTTCTTTGCAAATTCTTTTTGTAATGTGATAGACGAATCTACGGTATTTTCAAATGCTTGCAAGTATTCCTGCTGTACATTTGTAATTGACTGATGATACTGCGGTACTGATTGCTTAATTCCGTTGAAGATCTTGTCTGCATTCTCCTGACATACAGAAAAGACATCCTTAGAATTCTCCTGTGTCGTTTCATTCTTACTCAATTTTTCACCTCCTCATCTCTTGATTTTTTTGTGATCGGCAGAATAATGACTTGAACCAAATCGCCTTCTCTCAGACCAAGGGCATCACGCTCAGCTTCAGGAATCGAGATGCGTCCATTGCTGCCAATGGTAGTTTTGTATGCGCCCCAATTCATAAAAGATGGCAGCAGTTGATAGAGGCTGAGCATCGTATCCATGCTCTTATTTTGTATGGAGAAAATGTTGTGCATCATGTCTGATTGGGCTTGTCTTGTGCCATCTGAAACCTCTCTTAGAATCTCCAAGGGATTAAATGCCTGATTTGATTGATCTCCCATCAGCGCGCCAAAACTTTTCAAAAATTCAGCTTGAGCTAGACCGCCCTTTTGAATCCAATCTTTGAGTATAACAGAAGGATCATATTGGTTATCATTACCACTCATTGGTATTGAATACCAATAGTGGTATTTAAGTGCATCTAAGTTCCATTTAGAAAGTCCAGGACTATTCTTGCAAAGATATGAGGGACCTGAACATATGGAGTATGCCCGCATTCATCCATGCGATAAAAGATGCAGTCTTGAAGCGAGGAGACGAAACTATCTGCATGTATAATTGGAATTACGGGATCACGTGAACCCCAAACTATCAGAGTCTGGGCAGAGATCGCTTGCAATTTTGGCATGATCGGTTCAGAATTTTTCAATCCGAGCAGGGCGGACATAAATGCCAATTTTGCATTTGGCAATCGCATTCTTTTGATAAATCCGTTGACGACATCCTCGTTGGCACTCTTGCCAGATCCCTCCATCATTTCAAATACATTTTTTGCGCTCTCCTTATTTGGATACATTGCAGCCATAATGTACGCATCAAGAGCAGGAGTGGATTGTTTCATTATGCCTGCAGGAGAAACGAGGACTAGTTTTCCAATGTTTTGGGAGTGGGTTGAAGCGTATTCGACTGCAATCTGCCCACCCAGGGAGGAACCGACGATGTTGGGCCTTTGAAGGTCGGAGGCAGTAAAAAATTTTTCTAAAAAATCAGAAAAAAACTCGGGCGTATAATCCACTAACGGTTTGTCGCTATACCCAAATCCAACAAGATCTGGAACCACCACTTTGTAGTCGTCTTCAAATAAAGGGATCACTTGATCCCATCTCTCAGATGAAGCTCCCAAGCCGTGAATTAAAACAAGGGCGTTCTTTGAAGTTCCAGACTCCATATAGCGAATCTTGTTACCGTCAATTCGAAGGAATTTTTCTTCCACCATCTTGCGTCAATCATCATCACTAGATAAGTTTTAGTTTAGCGATCAAACGTATGTTGCCGATCATATTATTTTCGGCAACAGTGATTCTCTGGAGATGAATCTCATGATGTCCAGTCTGCCTGTAAGTACGGGTAAATCTGGATTGCATTCCTCATTGTATCGGCATCCTCGTAATGCGTAGAGACCGTGACATTCTGCTTTAACTGGTGCCAGTACTCCTCTGTAGCATTGAGCTCCG
>RKRY01000080.1 GCA_007571135.1 Candidatus Nitrosopumilus sp.
TCAGAATATCCCCATTCCTTTCCGGCTCCATCTCACTGCATTGCAAGCACCTCCTGATACCTGTTGTATATGGCTATCTTGAGTTTGATCTCCTGCACCGTAACCAGTTAAGTCGCATGAAAGAATTTGTAAAAAAATGGAAGTTTATAGCTTACATGCGGTATATTTTTCAATAATTTGATAAATCTTGCATAATTTGTTGAAATTGTCAAAGCTGACTTAACCGATTACCTATTTTGCAAGAATGTAAATTTCTCATCAGCCGCAAAGTGCAAACATGCCTTCATGCCTAGGCATCAAAATGTTCCTCGATTGGAGGCTCGTTTCTGTTTATCAAAAATAGCAAGATCCCTCCAAAAGTTACGCCAATTCCACTTAATCCTACAAATGTGCCGATATTCTTTACCAGTCTAAGACTGGAATCAACTTCGCCCAATCTGATCGAGTAGAACATTATCAATCCAATAATAAACATGCAAGTTCCAATAATCATGATGAACGTTCCAACTTTCATGCCTCCTTGTTTAGCTGCTGATTAATAAACTCAGGATCTGGTCTTTTTGTTTGCAAGCAGACATATTCTTATACGTCAAACTTTTCTTAAAATTCTGCAATGCGTCATGATCAACGCAATGCAAAAAGTCCAAGATAACTGACGCCTTGTTTCTGTCCCCATCTCCCTATTTCATCTCTGATCGTTATTCTGCAAAATCCGTGATTTGACTCTCAAAAAAACCGTCTTACTGCAAACCGAGTCCCGTTATAAGCGATCTGTAGGCGTGCGTGCAAACACAAACCCGTTTTGAAGGCCGTTTGCAAACTAGTCTTTTGCAACCCTGTCCAGATGAGACGATCTTGGCCAAAGGCAGATTTGAGAAAGAAGTCGCAAAACAGGCCATCTTTTTCCAAGTCAGCAAAAACGTTAGTAATAAATCACAGAGCGTCAGCCAGCAAATATGAGTGAACTTGAACATAAATACGAAGTAGAGATCAAATCAAGGGAAGGGAGGCAAAAACTGCCTCAAGAGACTAAAGACGAACTAAAGGCATCAGGAATGATGGATGATAAAGGGAATTTAAAACTCAAAGGGGTAAGTCCGAAGATGCTCAAAAGGATGAAGCAAGAATATGTTGAATGTCCAGTGATCAAAGATGACATTCATTTTATTCGGTGTTTTGTATGCTCAAATTTTCAGAGCAGGGTGACTGGCAAAGTGCTCTGCAAAGGAGATGAATTTTAACAATCCTCGAAAGGCTCATTAGTTGACTATTTCTTGAGATGCTAGTTTGAGTAAGGAAGATGTCGGGATTTCAGTCTCTAAAAACGATGACTTTAGTGAATGGTATACCCAAGTAATCCTCAAGGCAAAACTTGCAGACTATGCCCCTGTCAAGGGGCTGATTGTCCTCAGACCTGACGGATATTCTATTTGGGAGTCCCTGCAAAGAACGTTTGATGCAAAGTTTGCAAAAAATGGAATTAGAAACGGATTCTTGCCGGTACTGATTCCAGAGTCACTACTAGAGAAGGAACAGAAGCATTTTGCAGGCTTTTGTCCCGAAGTCTTCTGGGTGACGCATTCAGGAACAAACAAGGTAGGAGACAGGCTTGCCTTGCGACCGACATCAGAAACACTAGCTTATACGTTATACTCTAAATGGATTCAAAGCTGGAGGGATCTACCGCTGAAGATAAACTTTTGGAATACCGCATTAAGAGCAGAGATAAAAGCCACAAAGCCATTCTTAAGAACCTCTGAATTTTTATGGCAAGAGGGACATACAGTCCACGCAACACAAGAAGAGGCCGAAGAAGAGGTGATGAAGATCCTAGAGATTTACAGGGATACCGTAGAAGAAGAGCTGGCCATACCTGTCACGACGGGAAAAAAGAGTGAGCGGGAGAAATTCGTAGGAGCAGTCTATACGACTACCATGGAGTCGATCATGCCTGACGGTAAAGCTCTGCAGATGGGAACGTCCCACTTCCTAGGTCAGAATTTCTCAAAACCATTCCAAGTAAAATTTACAGACAAAAGCAACGTAGAGCATTTTGCATGGCAAACGTCATGGGGAGTCTCATGGAGATTAATCGGTGCAATGATCATGACACATGGTGATGACCAAGGATTGGTGTTGCCGCCCAAGGTGGCCCCCATCCAAATCGTAATCGTTCCAATTTACAGAGACGATGAAAAAAGGGGCAGAGTAATCTCAAAAGCCGGAGAGATTCAAGTAGAGTTGACTCAAATGAACTTTCGGGTTCATGTCGATGACAGGACTGATCTGTCACCGGGGTACAAATTCAACGACTGGGAGTTGAAAGGAGTTCCAATAAGAATTGAATTAGGACCAAGAGACATTGAAAAGGAGAGCGTCGTTATTGCAAAAAGGCACAACGGCGAGAAGACCTACCTGGAATTCGACAAACTCGAAGAGATTTCTGAGATTCTAAGCCAAATTCAAGATCAGATGTTAGAGAAGGCAAGACATGAGTCCAAAAACAGCACAAGGAAGGTTTCCGGATATTTGGAATTCAAATCCAGGATCGATGGCGGGGGCTTCTTTAGATCCCCCTGGTGTGGGAGATTGGAATGTGAAGAGAAAATCAAGGAAGAAACAGGCGCAGACATCAGGGTAATTCCGTTTGGAAGCGAGGATTCTAGCAAAAAATGCATGTATTGTCAGAAACAAAGTGCCTCTATTCCAATTTTTGCTAGGGGATACTAGCGCAACAGACATACGGCAAACATAATAATACAAAAAATTCATCTTTAAGCGTTGGCCGCAGACTCCGTGCTAGAACAGAGAAGATCCCTAATGGAATCGTTCAGAGGGACTAGAAGCAAGACGCTGGAGCTTGTAAAAACGCTGGAAGGAGACGATTTTGTGGTACAGACGGCATTCTTTACGAGTCCGCCAAAGTGGCACATAGGCCATGTCAGCTGGATCTACGAAGCAATCATGAGCAAGTTGGATGAAAGTTACGAGTTTTACTCTAAAGAATTCTCAGAGTATCTGAACTCCTACTATCAGCAATTTGGAGTTCCGCACGACAAGGGATTCAGGGGGACGATCTCAAGGCCCACAACCGATCAAATCTTTCAGTATTTTAGCACAGTAAGCCTACGAGTTGAGGGATTCATCGGAAGTCAGGATCTCTCAAAAGACGCAATCAGATTGATCACGATGGGGTTGCATCACGAATGCCAGCATCAGGAATTACTTGTCTACGATCTGCAACATCTGCTTGCAGAGCAGTACCGTCCTGTAAGAAAAAGTCCAACCAAAAAATATGGGGAAACTGTCCAAAAGAGAGGGTCTGTCAGTGTCAGGGGCGGACTATACATCATGGGATACGGCGGAGAAGGCTATTGTTATGATATTGAATTGCCTGAACACACGGTTTACCTAAATGATTTCAAAATTGATGTCTACCCGGTATCAAACGGGCAGTATCTAAAGTTCGTCGAGGATGGAGGTTATGAGACATACAAATACTGGTTGTCAGATGGATGGGAGAAGGTAAAATCTAACGGCTGGAAGGCGCCAATGTACTGGGAGAAGATAGGTGGAAGATGGCATGTCAAAGACTTTTTGGGAATTAGGGAGATCAACCCAAACGAACCAGTGTGCCATGTCAGTTACTATGAGGCAGACGCCTACTGTAAATGGGCCGGAAAAAGACTCCCAAAAGAGGCAGAATGGGAGAGAGCTGCATGCTGGAATGAGGAGAGACAGGAAAAGACAGTATTTCCATGGGGCAACGACGGGCCGACATCAGAGAGATGCAATCTACTAGAGTCATATCATTGGGGATGTACGGAGATAGGAACGTACCCTGACAGCGCAAGCCCGTCAGGATGCCAGCAGATGATAGGGGACGTTTGGGAATGGACGGCATCCGAATTTACAGGATATCCAGGATTCAGATCAGGGTTTGACGAGTACAATGACAAATGGTTTGCAAACCAAAAAGTTCTAAGAGGAGGCTCATTTGGGACTCCGAAGATGTCAATTAGGGCAAGTTACAGGAATTTCTTCAGGCTCGATGAGAGGTGGCTGTTTGCAGGCTTTAGGTGTGCCGAAGACAACTAACCTTTTGAAACCAGAGTCAGTGAAAAGTGCTTTTTCTCGTCAAGCCAGATATGCTTTAAATCAAGTTTGACTCTCTCAAACAGATCGCAAATTTGAGATAGGCGGTATTTGTGAGAATACTCTGTATGAATCAACTCATCTTGTTTTAGCCTCAAAAAGAGGTTGGATTTTGAAATCACGACATATTGCTCTGACAGAGATTTCAGATACATCTCAATTCGCTGATCATTCTCGTTATACAGTGAATGGTGGGCAAAGTTGCTTAGATCAAAGTCGGCGTCGAGTTCGTCATTTATTCTAGACAGGACGTTGAGGTTAAATTGCGCAGTCATTCCCTCCGAATCATCGTATGCCGACTCTAGGATTCTAGTATCTTTTACCAGATCCAATCCGATTAAAAACAGATCTCCGGGCCTCATGGTAGAAGAGACGGTTTCTAAAAACTTACGGCCTTCACCAGGAAGAAAGTTACCGAAACTAGAACCCAGGAAGATGATCAGGTTCTTCTTATTCCTCTTCTTATTCTTCTCCCCATTATTATTCCTCCCATTCTCATTCCCCTTTCCCTCCTCGCCATAGTTTTTGAGAAACTCCAATCCACCCTCATAAGTATCGACTATGCCCGTAATTGTGAGATTTTCATAATCGCGTAGCAACTGTTCAGAACTCTCTGCAAGGATTTCAGAGATGTCGATTGGAAAGTATTCCAGCTTATCCTGAACTCTGGCAAACACGTCAAGCAACAATCTTGTTTTGACAGCAGAGCCGCTGCCCAACTCCACCAAGCGAAAATCTCCATCCAAGAATGCCGGCAGCTCAGATTGTATCTTTTTTAGAATGGATTCTTCGGTTCTGGCAGGATAGTACTCTGGAAGACAGCAAATCTTTTCAAATAATTCAGAGCCTTTCTTGTCATAGAAAAATTTGGGATGGATGAATTTCGAGTTTCGATTGAGGCTGGAATGTACCTCGTTGGCAAAGGATCTCTGAATGTCTCTGGAATGAGGCTTGAAATACCGAAGCCTGTCGTCGACTAGAAATTTTTTATAATTCGGATTCTTCTGAACAGATCCACTCAAAGTATTAGGATCAAATCCAGTGTACATAAATGCCTTATCCCGGCTATCATGCATAGACAATATCCCTTGATATAGTCCGTCGTGCAACATCAGCCGTGAAGGAGAAAGAAAAGGAGATTCTAAGGGTGGAGAATTTGAAAAAATACTTTGTCAAAAAAGGAATGTTTGGGGCAAGTTCCATCGTCAAGGCAACTGACAATGTCTCATTTTCACTATTCCGTGGAGAAGTACTTGTTATTGCAGGAGAATCCGGTTCGGGCAAGTCTACCATTGCAAGGCTAATCCTAGGATCAATCCCATCTGACTCTGGGAAGATATCCTTTGAAGGAAGAGAGATTGGCAGGAACAAGCAGAATCTAGAACGGATTCGAATGAACTGCCAGATGATTCACCAAGATCCGTATGATTCCATCAATCCAAGAATGACAGTTGGAGACATCGTAGTTGAGCCACTGGAGATTCATGGTGTCGGAGACAGGATGTCTAGGAGAAGAAGGGTGATCGAGGTTCTGCAGGAAGTAAGGTTAGAGCCGGCAGGCCAGATTCTCAAGAAGTACCCACACATGCTATCCGGTGGACAGAGGCAGAGAGTCGTTTTGGCCAGGGCGCTGGCATTAAAGCCCAGAATCATTCTTGCAGACGAACCAGTCTCCATGCTGGACGTATCAATTCGAGCAGAGATGTTAGGGATGATGCATGATCTGCAAAAAAGATACGGCATATCGTTTATCTACATAACACATGATCTGGCAACTGCAAGGCATTTTGGACAGAGAATCGCAATCCTGTATCTGGGAAAGATCGTCGAGATGGGACCCGTTGACAACGTACTGCTCTCCCCTAGGCATCCCTACACTCAGGCGCTAATTGACGCAAGTTCGGAGCCGGATCCTGACAACTTGCACAAAGAAAAGAAGGTTCGGATTCTGGATCATCCTGCGCAGACCGGGAATTTGGAAGGATGTAGGTTCAAGGCGCGATGTCCCTACGCCATAGACAAGTGTGACACGGAACCGAATCTAGAGGAGACGGGATACAGGCATCATGCTGCATGTCATGTCCAGCTAGACAGAACCGGTCTTGACTGAATGTATCCGTCTGTCCTTGTATGTCACAACGTTTGAGACGCCGTTTTTCGGGAAGACGCCGTAAATCAGGGCGGCTTTTTGTACTACAGAGTCTTTTAACGATACCATTATGAACTGGCTTTCCCTTGCGCGTTCCTCTAAGATGTTGGAGAGTCGTTTTGAGTTCGGAGCATCCAGGTGCGCATCGACTTCATCAAACAGGTAGAACGGGGACGGTTTTAGCTTTTGAAGCGCAAGCACAAAGACAATTGCGGCCAGCGTTTTTTCACCGCCGCTAATGGAGGTCGATTCCCTTTTCGGTTTGTTGGGAAATTGTATCAGATAAGAGATTCCGGAATTGAAGATGTCATCCTCGCTTTGCAGTTCCAACCATGCGTTGCCCCCAGTCATCGTATTGAAAATCAACTGAATCTCTTTGTCCACCTTGTCAAACGCATCTAGAAATGTCTGGCGCTTGTCTCTTTCGACGTCCTCGATAAATTTGACAATAGAGTTTCTCTCTTGCTCAAGCGAATTTTTTCTAGTAGACATTGAACGGTACCCATGGGATACTTCAAGATACGTCTCAGGCGCTTTTGCATTTAGTGCATTAAGTGAATTTAATTCGGCAGTCAGCCCCTGAATGATTCTGTCGACATCAAACGTCTCTACGTTCAGGCCAAAACCGAGCGCAGCAAGAATCTGTTGCAGCTTAGCTTCATTTTCGGCCAAATCATTGAGATCGTGCCTAAGGGAGACGGATTGCTTTTCAAGAGTGTTGATCTGTTTTGTAAGGTCGCGATCCTGCCCGTTTAGTTTGCTTAGTTTGCCGTCAAATTCCTGCAGTTGTCCGATCGAGGAGCCGGAGGTCTCAATTAGTTCCTGCTCCTTCTTTCTTAGGCTGACAAGGATCTTGCCTTTGGATTCTTTTAGGGCCCCTAATTCTTGGATTTTTGCCTCCAATTCGCGCCTCTCAACGCCTAAGGAATTTTCCTCATCGCTGAGGCGATTTAACTGGGATTGTTCTTTGTCATCGCGGGTTTGCAGTATGGTCAGTTGTGCAGACCTGTGTCTGAACTCGTTCATGATGGCAGTGTGGAGTTCTTCAAGGCCGGCCTTCCTTAGATTGATCTTTGAGAGTTCAGTCGCAATTCTTGTCTGCTCGCCGCCTGCATAATTTTCCTCCATTAGTGCGATTCTCTCATTGAGCGAGTCTACGTGGGACTCATTTGTCAGAACCCCAGAGTCGATGGAATCATTTTTGGCTTTTAGCTCATAGATCCGCTGTTTTAACTGCTCTCTTATGTTCTGAGCAGAGGCAATTCTTGATTTTAGGTTCGAATAATTCTCATCGGTCAAAGTGAGGGATTTTTCAGATACGGAAAGCCTTTCAGAGTAAGACAGGATAGAATCTTCCAACTTTTTGAGGGAATGCTTTTTCCTTAGAAGGTATTTTTTGACGATGGTAATTGATTTGAACAGGCCGTCAATATCACCGCTCATGGAGATTAGTTTTGTGAGTTTTGAGATCTTCGAATTGATGTCAATTACGACTGTGCCTCCTTTTGCCTCAAAATATTCCCCGCTCACAGTCACTGCCTTGTATCCCTTTTGAGAGACCGCATATGCAGACTCTCTGGTCTCAGCAAGCACGATATTTCCAAAGAGGAAGGTTTTGAGTGCAAGATAATCTTTATCACACCGGACATAATCAGAGAGAACACCCATTACACCAGATTCCTTTGGTACGGTCAGTTTGAATTTAGGAATTGCATCAAGCGGGATGATTCTTAATTTTGGCAGGTTTTTGCCACGTGCCACCTCTGCAATGCCCAATAATGTTGCAAAATCTTTGACCACTACTGCTTTAATCCAGTCAGAACTGACAGCTAGGATCGGACGTTCATGCCTCTTGTCCCAAGAGATCATCTCATATACCAAGCCCTCGATGCCGAGTTTGTCGGCATCTTCTTTTAATTTTGCAACAGTGTAATCCTCATGCATAAAGCCTTTGACGGTCTTTATTTTTGACTCGTACTGAGTTGCGGCCTTGCTTGATTTCTCCAAAATCAATTCAAGCTCGTCCATATCGTTACTGATTTTGGACTTTCGTGCACGCAGTTTCTTAATCCTTGATTTTAATTCCACAATTGTGGCATTATGGTTTTTCGTCATCGATTCAAGTCGGCTCCCATAGCCAGTCAACTTTACAATGTCACTTTCGACCTCGGAAAATTTTTCAGAGTTTGTCTTGATTTTGTTTTTAGATTCACTTTTTTCATGCTGGATCTTTGACAGATTTAGTTTTGCAGAGTTTAGTTGGAGAACAAGATATCTGATCTTCTCATCGATTTCAGACTTTTTTGCGGCCGCCTCGGACTGTTCTGCGAGAATTTTGTTTCTTTGTGAATCGACAAATTTTAGCTCGTCGGCGATTCGGTCTTTCTTTGCATCGGTCTCCCCAATGGACTCTTTTATCTTCAGGATTTGAGTGTTGATGTCGCTCCTTTTGTCATGAGTCTCACCAAGTTCTGATTTAATCTCGGGAACTCTTTTTTCAATCTGTTCAATTCTTTTCTGTGATACGGATATTGTACTGTTGTAAATTTCATATTGCTCCATCACAGAACTGATCTCTGAATCAAGTGCGGTCTTTTCTTGGGTGTAGTCGTTTGCATCGGTCATTAATTTTGATTTCTTAGATTCCAAAGATTTGATTTCAGCCCCGACGGTGTTGCGTTTACCATCTAACTTTGTGACCTGTGTGGTAATTTCATGTAGTGCTGACTCTTTTGTGGATTTTTGAGCAGCGATTACCTTCATCCTGTTTGCAGCAGAGATTGCCTTGTATCTGTTTAATTCAAGATTAAGCATGTCATAACGGAGTTTTTGGTTGCGTTCTTCTTCAAGTTCGTCGACTCTTTTCTTAATTTCGCCCATCTTTGCCAAGGCAATCTCCAACCTCCTGTCAGCTTCGTCTAGCTGTTTTACTGCCTCTGTTTTCTTTTCATCAAAGTAGGACAGGCCAATCAGATCCTCGATTGTTTTCCGTTTTTCTTCGGATGAAAATTCAGATATTCTTGTAACGGTTCCTTGCTGGACTGCGTTTAGCTGTCCCAAGCCGGCATTTGCCATGTCAAGAAGGTCTAGTATGTGGCTTCGGTTGGTCTTCTTTTTGTTTAGATAGTATGTGTTTTCACCTTGCTCGTCTAACTCCCTTGTGATCTCTACAATGTCCAAATCAACTGGAATCTTACGATCAGAGTTATCAAAGTGAATGCTGGAGCGCGCCATCTTTGGTCCGCGTCTGGTACTGCCCTCTATGTCGTGAATTAGCGAACGCAATTTGTCGACTCTCATAACCTTGGGTTTGTTCTCACCCATTGCAAAGATAATTGCATCCAAGATGTTACTTTTGCCAGATCCGTTTGGTCCAGAGATTGAAACCAGACCGGGTTCAAAGTTTACGGTCGTATTTTTAAAACCAAATGATTTGAATCCAAAGATCTCAACTTTTTTTATGTGAACCAACGAGTTAACTCTCTCATACGATATGATAATTGATGGTTAACAAGTTTAGTTGACATAATTGCATAATTTTTCTTGTTTTGCTATGAACTTTTTCGTATGAGTTGACTCGGATGCTTTTGATCGCATATGTACGGCCACAGATGAGGAATATACATTGGATCATCACAAAGATCGGACTTTCTCAAACAACTTTGTGCGTAATCGGTCAAGTCACACACAGTGTCATTCAATCTTGATCCGACGATCTAAAAGGGATCAGGATCGCATCATCACATGGAAAACTCGAATGTCAAGACGCTGTACGATGAGATCACTAGGATAATCTCAGAGAACCGCAAGAAGGACAGATCTATCAACAAGTAAAGAGAGAGTGTATATATGACATGACAAAGCAGAACTAGAACTCGGCTTGACGCATCACATACTACGAGAACGCGTCAGTCCTTCCCCCAGAACTCCGCCCTGCTAGGCATTCCAAGGTCCAGAGACGAATCCCGGACGGGGTCCTACCGCAAGAAAAGACATCCTAGAATGAGAAAAGGACACGAGGGCACCAAATACACAAGCAGACAGGGTAGTAAAACACAGATTGGAGAGGGCGGCCTGTGCGGCGACACAGATCTGAAAGACATCGGAAGGACTCACACATACACAAGCATAGACTGGACTGTATCCCGAAGATGGCTGTCACGCAAGCCTGTCATACACTGCGGTGCAACGGGCGTGGTGGAATCATCGGGGAGACGT
>RKRY01000006.1 GCA_007571135.1 Candidatus Nitrosopumilus sp.
TTGACTTTAGGGATGCATCCGGCGAAATCATCGAAGTCGGTGATTCTGCAGGTGTCCGTGCAAACACTGGTTCCATTAGCCTTGACAGAACAGTCTATCCAGTGCCATTTGGCGTGCCAAATGACTTTGCTACGAATAATTCCGAATCCCCAGAAGGCAGATCAGTATTCCCAATACACCAGGCTGGTGTAGATGGCGATCGCATTCTTGAGTCCGGAGAATTCCTAGTTAATGGAGATCTAAATGTTCACATCAGAGTAAACGACCCAGACTTTGACATAAACCCAGCTGGTGAAGATTCAATTGCAGAAGATGGCGTAGGACCTGTCAAGATCTCTGTTCTCAGAGGCGCTTCGACAGTGGTTCTAGGTTATGCAGGTGGTGCTACAGCATCCGATGGCCTAATTGACGTTGGAGATAATAATAATAATGTTTCAACTGAAATAAGGCAGTTCGGTCCAATTTCTGAAATTGCACCAGATGCAGGCATCTACGAATTAGATCTGACTATTAGATTCACCGACGGTCCAGCCGACTCCCAATGTCCAAGTGGAGTAGACTATGGCGGTAATGGTCACGCATCAAACAGATTTGATGTTGAGACTACCTACTCAGGTGAGGACTTTTGTATCCTGCAAGGAGATATTCTCCAAGTAGAATACACTGACCCAACTGATGCCTCAGGTGATGTCAACACTGTCACTGACTCTGCTACATTTGACCTAAGAAACGGCGTATTGGATACAGACAAAGATGTCTACATTATCGGTTCTGACATGATCCTGACGCTCATTGAACCAGACTTTGATCTGGACAATGACGCTGCTGAGACCTATGATTTGGACCTGATAGAATGGGACTCTGATGCCGCTACCGCCTCTATGGGTGATGCAGGAAACAATGCAGCAGCCTTTGACCCAGAGCCAACAGACTTTAGAGAAACTGGTGACAGTACTGGAATCTTCCAGGTCGTCATCGAGATTCCTGAAGCCCTAGGTGGCGATACCTTAGAAAGA
Organism: Candidatus Nitrosopumilus sp.; assembly: GCA_007571135.1. Lineage (GTDB taxonomy): Archaea > Thermoproteota > Nitrososphaeria > Nitrososphaerales > Nitrosopumilaceae > Nitrosopumilus. The sequence goes on from RKRY01000006.1 coordinate 1,017, forward strand.
GGGGAAGAAATTGTCCTCGAGTATACAGACTGGGGTCCATCCGGCTCAGACTATGTAGGTGACGAAGACGAAGATGTCAACGTGACAGTCTTTACTTCAAACTTCGGTGCAACTGTAGAGCTTGACCAAAAAGTTTACACATGGACTGACAAAGTCTACATCACAGTTGTAGCTCCAGATCACAACTTCGACAGTGACCTGATTGACGAAATCGGTAACTCTGATCAAGACCCACTAAAGGTCTCAACCAGAGGTGCTGATCTTGACAACTACAAGCTCGTCGAGACTGGTACTGACACCGGTATCTTTACCGGTGAGGTTATCTTGACTGGATTTACACACAATGCTGATGGCGACACCACAACTGGTGACACCAACGGCGCAGATGTAGTCTCCATTGATCCAACAGGCGCAGGTCCAACTGATGGAAAGTTGCCTGCTGATGATGATGACGGACTTACCGTCTCCTTTGAATTCTCAGAGGATGAAACCGTAGTCGGTTCAGCATTAATCAGATGGAACATCGGTGAAGTTCAGTGGCTTGAAGCAAGCTATCCAGCCAGCGGAACAGGTGTTGTTAGAGTAATTGACCCAGACATGAACTTAGATCCAGAAGCAGTCGACAACTTTGATGTTGATGCGTGGTCTGACTCCGATGCAGGAGGTATTGACCTTACTGTAACTGAGACAAACGAGGCAACCGGAATCTTCGAAGGTACCGTATTCTTTACGGTTTCTGACGAATCATCCGGTCACAGACTCAGAGTCGCAGAAGGTGACACTGTCACCGCAGAGTATGAGGACAATACACTGCCTGATCCGTACACAACTGCAGATGAACTTGATATTACTGCCACTTCGCTAATTGGTACTGTAGTGCCGCCTCTCGAGAGAGCACCCGCTGCTAACTTGAGAACAGTTGACGCATTCGGCAACAGCTTAGATTCTGTTTCCGTTGACCAACAGGTACAGATCAGTGCTGACTTGGCAAATGGCCAGGATAGAGAGCAGGCATTTGCATACTTGGTACAGATTCAGGACGCAAACGGTGTCACGGTATCACTGGCATGGCTCACAGGTTCACTATCTGCTGGTCAATCATTTAGCCCGGCATTGTCATGGATTCCAACTGTAGGCGGTCAATACACTGCTACTGCCTTTGTATGGGAATCCGTTGATAATCCTACGGCATTATCACCACCAGTTAGCATAACTGTCAACGTAAGCTAAGACTAGTTCAAACTATCCTTTTTTTCTTTTTTTTGAATCCGACTATTACCGCAACGTGTGTTATCGATCATTTCCCAGAAGCAATATTAGGAGAAAGAGACAGCAGAACAATGGAATGCAAAGAAAAATCATCCTACTGCCTCTTGTCTTCGTCTTGTTGATACAAGTTCCTTACTCGCACGGCGAAGGGCTGGAGTTATTTACAAACAGCAAGGTGTATTCTCCTGCACACAGCCTCCAGATTTATGGAAGTGGACTGCCAAATGAGAACCTAATCGTACGGCTCTTTGCACCTGATGAATCAATTGCAAAATTTGATCAACTGACAACGGACTCCGATGGGGCATTTAACTACTCCCTGTTGATATGGCCACAACCCTCGACAAACTTTCCATATGGCACATACACAATTGAGGTAATCAGCACCGAGCAAAACGGCATTTCTGAAAAGATGGACGTTAAATTTTCTTCGACAACCCAGCTGCTTGACGTTCCAGTGGAACGGCACATCAGCACCCTCGTATTTGCTCCGGAGACTGCAGCCATCAACCAACCCATCAGGGTATTTGTCCAAACCACAAGTGACGGCCTGCTGATTGGAAACAACCCAAACGAGCTGCTCAGAACTACACACGTCCACCTGCCTTCTGGAATCTCCTCTTCCCTAGCAAGCTCATTTAAGACGCTGCATCAGGGACTTCACTTTGTAGATTACACGCCCATTGAAGAGGGCACCCATGTCTTTCATGTCGTGGCATTTAGCCGGGGAACCACGTCCCATGGATCAGCTGCAACAAATGTTCTAAGCCAGGATCTGGGCGGCATCTCTGATCAAATCATAAAGTTAAACGAGATCTTAGGCCAGACTTCTGCCGAACTGGACACCTTAAAATCCGAGATCGAAGGCTTTGATGCCACTCTGGAGGCGGCAAGCGACAAGATTGACCAAAGCACCGGAACCATCTCAGATTCGGTGCCGCTGATAAGCGAGGCCTCATCCCAACTCAACTCCTTGCTGTTTCCAATCATCGCCTCAATAGGAATCATAGTGGCCCTGCAGATAGCAATCTTGGCAAGGCGAAGATAGTTATAATAACACAGGATGGGGAGTTGGAACATGCCCCGGGCGGCAATCTATTTTTCAATTGCGCTTCTCACATCAGGCATAGCCGGCTCATATGCAGCGGGAGCCGGGGTTCAGCACTATGATGAGGGCAGCACGGTTTTACCGCCCCACACCTTAAAGCGGTCCTATGACGGGGTTCTGCACTACGGTGGCGGCAATCCGAACCCGACAAGCTTTGATTCTGGAATCCTCAAGGTTGACGCGGATTTTTTTACCAAAGGTGACATGCACCGGTATCTGATCTTCGGGACAAACCGCCAGGAAACAAATCCTCCGAACTACGATCCGATATACCGCATCAACTCGGATAACGGATTCTTTTACGTGGCATTAATGTCGAGGCAAAACGCATCCGATCTGGCTTTAAGAGGCTATGACATAATTGAGGATATTCCGTTGGATCTCCATTCTCCAAGGCAGTCGTTCTCTGACGCGTCTAGAATATCTGAGATCTCCGGATCCGGCGAGGCGGAGACAAGGTATGGCTACACCGGCAACGGAACCACGATAGCAATAGTGGATACCGGCGTTGATTTCTCCAACCTGGATATACGGCATTCCCTTGCAAGAGACGAGTCCAACCACCCAATAATGCTTGATCCTGACGGCCAGGGAATCGTTCTGACAAATGCGACGTTTTTTGCATACATAGATGAAAATGAGATCATCAGAAACTACAGCAAGCCCATCCCGCCCAACATGACATCCTCAGCCTATGTGACAAGAGATGGCGTGTTCCTGGACGTCTCTCAAGGGGGAGACGGAACCACGATCTCGATTTATAACTCCCTCTTTCCACAAATGGGTTCGTCAATAATCTTTAACGGAACACTGACAGACGATATGAAGATTGGCAGCAACAACAAAGAGTACATCAAGTCCAAAAGCGGCGTGTATCATCTGGGTGTAATTTACCAGGGGGCCCTGTCCGGCCCTCTTGCAGGAATTCAGGTTGTGCCGGTTTTGGTAGTTGACTCGTTTCAACCGGGCGTCTATGATACCGTAATACCTGATCTGACTACGTCGTGGGAAGACTATACGAGATCTGAGTTGGAATCCGAAGAGGAGCCGGACTATGACTTTGATTTTACCGACGAAAAGCCGATAGTCCTGGGAAGCGGCAAGGAGTTTCTTGCATATGATTCTGACGGTGATGGCAGGCCTGACTACAGTGCAGGAACCATCGGAGCACGTGTCTTGGATGTCTACGGAGTCGTAAGCAACAATCTTACAGACATTCATGATTCGCTTAATGCCGTAAACGGGACGGTCCTACCACCCCTGGATCCTGACGGTAACTTTTTTGGCCTGATGACTGATTTTCAGGGGCACGGAACCTCCAGCGCCGCATCCATCGTCTCTAGAGGACACTGGACCTATGACATCTACAACGATTCTAAAAAACACGGCGTCACCGGCGTTGCCCCAAACGCCAAGATCGTTCCTGTAAAATCCCTGTGGTTTGGAGATGTCGTGTATGGCTGGCTATGGGCTGCAGGATTTGACAACGACGGAACCGACTGGAAATTCTCGGGGAGTCCGAGGGTAGATGTCATCTCCAACAGCTGGGGCGTCTCCACGTTCCCGACTTTTAAGACCGCACCCGGAATGGACATCCTCTCATTGGTGCTAGGCGTCCTGGCTACACCGCACTCGCTAGGTGATGACTATCCTGGAGTGACCATCGTTTCAAGTGCCGGAAATTCCGGACATGGCTATGGAACAGTCGGCATGCCAAACGCGTCCCCGCTCGGAATATCAGTTGGCGCAACTACAAACAACGTCTATGTTGGATATGGCCCTTTTAAGGATCAACCAAGATTTGGCAACACCACTGCGCACCACAACCATGTAGTGGATTTTTCAAGCCGGGGGCCTGGCATAATCGGAGATCCAAAACCTGATGTCATGAGCATCGGGGCACACGGGTTTACGCCATCCAATGTCTTATCGTCGAAAAAAGACTCAAAGGACGAGCCGGTCTCGCTGTTTGGCGGAACAAGCATGGCAGCACCCATCGTATCTGGCAGCGCCGCAATCATTATTGAGGCACTAAGGGACCAATCAAAAAATTACGATCCATTTGTGATAAAAAACATCCTGATGTCGTCGGCAACAGATCTGAAAAATGATCCGTTTACCCAGGGTGCCGGGCTGGTGGATGTCTCAAGGGCATTGGACTTTGTAAATGGAACAAACGGAACCTTTGCCGTTTATAACGACAGTTCATACAAAAATCTGCAAAAAATTCTGGAGCATTCCATCAGAAATGTGAATTCTACTGAGATTGGTTTTGAAAAATTCAGACTGCCTGCCAAATCCATCCCCATGACAAGTTGGTTTGCAGGCCATCTGTTGCCTGAAGAGCGCAGCACGGCTACATACACCATTGAGAATCCCGCTGACGAGGATATCGTTGTAAGGGTTGAGCCTCAGAGACTGTCCCTGATTCAAACTACTGAATATGACGGAAAAACGATCGTACGCGAGCAGGATTCCATCCTAAATGAGACCGGGACATACATTCCAAATTACGTCAAACTCTCAGATGTAAAACGCCATCTTACGGTAGGTGAGTTTTTTGACGACACAAACCCCATTCCCGCAAATGCCGAGCTGATGATCCTAAATGTGAACTTTCCGTTTGATAGTTTTATGAATGAGACTGCCGACCTTTACGCCGATGATCTGCAGATCTCCTCCCTGTATCTTTATGACTGGGTGGATTCTGATAACGACACAAGGATCACTAGCAACGAACTTTCAATGGTAAACAGGGCCGGCTCTTGGGGGACGGTACAGGAGATGCGCGTCTCAGATCCCGGCGAAAAATTTGAAGGGATTCCGCTAGTTGGAATCTATCCGGTTCCAACAAGGTATTCCTACTGGCTGGGAGACACGAAAACAAATTCAACGGCGATGGATTACACACTATCTGCAAGCTATTATCAAAAGGAGAGATGGCCGATGCTTTGGACCGAATCAGAACTGATTACCGTTCCTGCAAACGGCCAATCGGTGCTTGACGTAACCCTGGTTCCGCCAACGGATCTTCCCGGCGGAGTTTATCAGGGATTTCTCAATTTTGAAGGCAAACACCATATAGTCAACGCGCCCGTATCCTTTGTTTTAAAAACCCTGGTTGATCAAAATGATTCAATTGTAATTCTGGACGGCAGGCACAGCGATGACGTGCTTTACGGGACAGGGTACACCAAAGGGGCATTTGACATGGCAAACCGTTATCTGGCAGGAGACTGGAGGCAGTTTTATTTTGACGTTCAAGACGAATTGATAAACTCTGCCGCAATCGAGATATCATGGGAGCATGAGGACACCAACCTTTCCGTATTTGTAATGGATCCTTTAGGAGTGATTATCCAGACCAATGTTCCTTCGGGAGTTTTTGGAGATTTCCTTGGATGGGCATCACTTGATTGGCTGGGCAATTCTCCCTTTAGCCAGGGCGGGGGATTTTATCCCGTAAAAAACAAGGATGATACTTCGACTGTTCTTTACGTTCCGATAAACCAAACTGGGACATATTCAATCCTGACCCACTCAACGCTGTTTGGAGGCAATTCGACAACAGAGCCCATCACTCTTGTGGGTAAATTTTCAAACATCTCAAAAGATCCGGCTGCCTACATTGGAGACGAATCGGCAAGTGACATCTTTGTACCGGATAAACAATCAGATGAGGACCGTGGGCCTGACAGGGTTACTGAAGGCAAGGCTGGAATCCCTCATGACTACAAACTAGCGCGGGATACTGATGATGTCGACGCTGCTTCCACTGTCGATGCCATCCCTGCTTCCAATGTCGCCACTCCTACTGCTGCCGATGATTCCTCTTTCACACTTGGCATAACTGTTGGAGTCATCTCCGGAGTTGCAACCGGATCTGTCGTAACATTACTCTTAAGACAAAAATCACCAAAATAATCAGTTAAGTGAAAAGTAACCTGATTCGCGCAAAATTGACCGGAATCGAGGCAGATCAATGGATGGTTGGGTCGATGGAGATGGGTGAATGAAAGTATGAAAATAAACATTGGAAGGATGGATGCGACGTATGCAAGATGGATCAAAAAGGCGGGCATTCTTCATAGGGCAAAGTGCAGAATAATTGAACAAGGTTTATAAGCAATTTGACGAGTACGTCAGCTTGAATGTCAGAGGTGGGGTCGAAAAAATCTGTCGGTTTATCCCGCAGAGACTTTCTAAAGTTAATTGGAGCTGCAGGCACAGGACTTGCATTTGCGCCGTTCGTCCCGTTTGGCAACTTCATGCCAAATCCCAACCAGGCATCGCTGGAAAAAGTTCCAGTAGTCCTGCCTGACGGAACCCGGGCAAACATTAACTCCTTTCCTGTAAACCACGCCGAAGTAATTACGTATCCTGCCACAGGGGATGCAGCACTTGATGCCGAGGCATTTCGCAAATGGCAATTCATTAGATTGCCCGAAGAACTAGGCGGCACAAAAAATGACGTATCCGCATTTAGAGCTTTTAGCATGATCTGCCTGCATCTGTGGTGTCTTTGGAAATACTGGCCAGATGACGGAAGAAAGAGGGGGGAGTGTCCGTGCCACGGAAGCATGTATGATCCGGATACTGGAACGGCATTTGTTGGACCTGCATCCGTGCAAGCCGAGCCATCAAACACCCTGCCAAAGTTAAGCCTGGAAGTTGACCCTTCAGGATTTGTGTTTATCCTGCCGCCCAAATTTAATGCAAATGACAACGGAGTAGTCGGATATGGCCGCTTCGCTTGAAAGGAGGACGGGAGCTGTCGGCTTCTTCTACTGGCTGTGGGATGGCATAGACAGGACAATCTTTACTGCAATCAAGTTTTCATTCCCTGCCAGGTTCGTAAGTCCGTTTGGATTTCTTGGAATGCTTACATTTATCGTGTTTATTATTCTGGGGATATCCGGAGCCCTGCTCATGTTCTACTACCAGCCGATTCTTGACAGGGCATGGGACAGCGTGCAGTTTATCAATGACGAAGTGCCGTTTGGCTTTCACATTAGGAACATACACTACCACGGTTCTAACGCAATGGTACTTCTTGCAGTTTTACACATGTACTATCAATTCTTTAGCGGAAGATACAAAATTAGAAACGAAGTACTGTGGATGACCGGCGTTATACTCGGTGTCGTTACAATTCTTGAAGCGTTTACGGGATATGATGTCATTTTCAGTGAAAGGGCAGAACTTGCAATCAGCATTGCCGCATCGCTGACCACCTCCATTCCGGTAGTGGGACCGACGATTCGTGATGCGGCACTGGGCAGTGGCTTTTCGGACTTTGTATTGAGATTCTATGCGCAGCATGTGTTCTTGCTGCCTGTCATAATGCTAGGATTGATGGCAGTACACTTTCCAAGATTTCTGGTGTTTGACGTTCCGATGGTAATGGCAATTTTGGGGGCTATCTTGATTACAGGCGGCGTATTCCCAATCGACTTGGGACACAAGTTCGAGCCGTCTGTTCCCCCGGGAATCACGGTGCCTGAATGGTATCTGACAGGAATCTATGCCTTCATGAGGACGCAATATGACAAGTATGTAACAGGCCTGCTTTGGCCCGCGATATTCCTTGTATCGTTTGTGCTAATTCCGTTCATTGACAGAGGCCGAAAATTCTCCTGGAGGGACAGGCCCATCATTACTGCATTTGGAATAACCAGCCTTGCTCAAATTATGGTAACCACCTATTGGGGATTTTATATCTCTCCTGACGTCTCGATTCCATTAGTAGAGCGTTTGGTAATTGATCCGGTATTCTTTTACTCTGTAATGATATTGCTGGTTCCGTTGGGATTCGGGTTTACCTACATGATGATCAAACTAGCAAATGAGGCAGAAAGAAAATCCAAACTTGCAAAAGATGCCGGTCCAAAGAAAGTAGCTTCAATCAGCTTGTCTGAAAAGTGGATCAACTGGCTGCTTGTTGCATTACTGGCATTCCAAGTATTCCTCAATATCGCAGCATATAATGCGGTATTGACCGGAATGAAGAACGTCTCATTGCTGCTTGTAGGAATTATCCTGCTAGTCTTTGCAGCATTCTTCCATATCTACAGGTATGGAATGAGCCAGCAAAAGAATGCCCCCCCGCCCCCGCTACAACCCATGGTTGAGGATGAAAAACCAAAACTTGCAGAACCAGAGACCGCTGAGGAACCAGGCAAGCTTACAGAAGGGGAAGAGAATTCCCTGTCTGATACCGGGCCAAAAGAGATTCCGGCCAAAATTCCAACGCCAAAGACACGGGCAGATCTTAGAGCAGGTGCTGATCCAAACCCGCGCACAAACCCCGACACCAGCACTAGTTCGGCAACAGATTTGGATAAACCATGATCCACAAAATTTCGACCAAGCTTTATAAGAACTTGAGAAGGACCGGCTAGCATGGCCACTCCCACATCCAGTCATGCCTACGGGATTGGCGCAATTGCCTTTATCGTAGCAATGTCTGCCGTCGTTGTTTTTTACACGTCGTTTTACCTTCCAGAGTCCCTGGCAAAGCCGTCCGTATCTGATCACATCCTGAATCCTGAAGAAGAGTTCTTCTTGATTGATATTGTTCCAGGCGCAGTAATAGAAGGAAATGAAAACTATGTTCCAAACAAGCCTACGGTTCTGCTGACCTATACCAACAACGTAAGGTGGATAAACAATGATGATACTGCACACACTGTCACTCCTGATCACAGGTATGCAGACGGATATAGCGGCGACTTTGGCTCTCCGGGAGTAATCAAGCCCGGAGACTCGTACGAGTTTCTATTTACCGAGCCGACCGTACTTCATTACTACTGCCAGCCCCACCCATGGATGAAAGGCGAGATCTCAGTAGAGAAGAGCAGGTTCTAGCTAGCCTGAATATCTTGCAAAAATTATCTTACTTTCAATCTCCTTGTGCTCCTCAATGATTGAGACCCGGAATTTTACCTCGTGCCCTTCTGCCGTGGCCTGCTCGGGTTCAAACTCCATGGATGCGGTAAAAACGGCCCTGCCCTGAGGCATCGCATCCCTGCCAATGAACAACCTGGATGTATTTTTGGAGATTCTCTTTTTATTGTATGACTTGTAAGTGACGTGCCTGTTTGAATC
>RKRY01000104.1 GCA_007571135.1 Candidatus Nitrosopumilus sp.
GGAAAATATGACACCGTACAAGATTATGACAAAACTCCTCGTCCCATAGGAAATCTGGATATTATAAGGAATTTCTTTGACGAGCCTACTCTTCTAATGATCGACGAGCTTCCTCATTATCTGAGTGAGACGCTGGCAGAAAAAATAGGGGACACCAACAAGTCAAAGATTACCGAAACATTCCTCTACAAACTGATATCGGCAGCATCATCCGGCAAGAACACGGCATTTGTACTGACACTTACAGAAAACCAGCAGCTATACAAGGAACGAGTTGATGGAATAAAGAACACACTTACTGATTATGTCATAGATGATGCAATCAGTGGGCTAAAGGAGACCCTCTCGCGACAAACCACGACAAAGAACCCGGTGCAAAAAGAGGAGATATACGACGTGATACGTCACAGGCTGATAAGGCAGATAGACAAAGAGGGGAAAAAATCAACCGTCAAAGAATATGCAAACTATTATTCAGACCATGATCTTGTTACTGACCAAAAGTTCCTAGAACGGCTTGAAAAATCATACCCCATACATCCTGAGTTGGTAGACATGCTGTACGATCGTGTATCGACAATCTCCAAGTTCAACCAGACGCGCGGAACCCTCAGATTCCTAGCACTGGTTCTACACGACATATACAAAAACAAGAGGGAATGTGCGCTTGTGACCGCTGGTGATGTGAATCTGAAATCATCTGTTATCTCCGACGAGGTCACCTCCAAAATGGGCAGGAATGAGTTCAAAAAAATCATAGATACCGACTGCATAGGCCATGCCTGCGAGATTGACAGTCAGAAACACATCAAGATAACCGAATCCATGGCACGTACAATATACCTTCACTCTCTCCATGACACGCCAAACAAGAAATCTGGAATTGCAGTAGAGCAGATAAAGCGGTCCATAGGAACGCCTAGACTTGACATGTCTATTGTAGAAAAGACATTATATGATGAGATCATGCCGTCATTTTGGTACATAAAAGAAAACAACAACCAGTTCTATTTTGTCAACTCTGTAAACGAAAATGCGATTATTGCTGAATATGCAAAGAACGTCAGTGCAAACGAGATGGATGAGCAGATCCGTCAACATCTGGAACATCTTACAAGAACCCCATTCAAGGCAAAGATTTGGGACGAGAACATAGAGGACAACAAATCGCTGAAACTATGCTTGTTCCGGTATGACATTAGCCACGACTCGATAAAGAACAGGATGCCTAGGATTCTTGAGTACACAAACACGGATTCCCCACGCACCAACCAGAACACGATCGTGTTTGTGTATGCAGACCAAAACCGTGTTGCAGACCTCAGGATGCATGCAAAGGAACTAGCGGCGATACTAAAGGCAAAAAAGGACGAGCGAATACGGGCAGATTCCGCGTTTGTCAGAAACATTAGTAGAAAGGAATCTACCGCCAAGGGAAATCTGGATTCCACATGCGAGATGACATACAATCATGTCTGCTACCCAGACGGTCCGGAGCCAAGATGTTATGTTATGTCATACTCTGACATGAGTAGCCAGACCATAGGGGACATGGTGCGGGAGTTTCTGTACAGCAAGGGCAAGCTCATACCAGAACTTGGATATGATGCCATAAGTGTCGACACATACAAAAAATTGGAGGATATTTACAATGGGTTTCTGCACGACAAGAGCAAAAAGTTTGTCGAGAACATGGGCTCCATCAAAGATGCCGTTGTTGCAGGAGTTGAGAAGGGGGTTTTTGGATATGCAACAGAGGTACAGGAATCTGACAGTAAGCATACTGGCACCATATTGAAGCGAATAGACGACATACAGTTTTCAGGATACATAATCAACAAGGAACTTTTAGAGGTAGAGGCACCCGATAGCAAACCCCATGAAGAACCAAAACCAGACACGTCTGGTTCAAACCATGTTCGCGACATCCCGATCAAGAGCATTGACGAAGTGGTTGCAAGACTGGAAGAGTTTCAGATCTCAGATGACCTTGGGGGAATTCAAAAAACACTAGACATGGATGTCAGCCTTGTTGGCAACACACAAGTCAGGATTAAGAGTAGTTTGGAAGACATTGATGCAGTCAAGAAAATAATCAACAACCTCAGATCATACCAGAACGGGGAATGCAATGCCACTCTGAGGATGGCTTCTGCAAACGACATGTCCAAGTTGCTAAGGGAGCATGATCTGGAATGAGGGTCTACCACCATGTTCTGGAAAAGAGCAAAAGCGGCAAGTCCGTGATCTTCAAAGTATACATAGATGACAGGTTTGGTAGACAGACGGTAAAGCATGCGTCTGTTTCTGGCTGGCGGTGTAGCCTTGCAGAAAAGTATCTTTCTCTTGATAGGGAGGACTGGGATGACGATGTTGCACGCAAGTATGTAGGAATGATGCTTCTCAAGGCAGCTCGTGACAGGTATGAAGGAACAAGGTTTCTGAACCACGTAAAAAGCGAGAGCAGGATGGAGATTCATTTCTGGGCGTACCAGCTTCTGACAAATCGATCTGCCGCAGGCGCATGGAAGACACTGTACGGTGATTGCCTGTGAAGCACGCCATAATTGAGGATTCAACGATTAAAGTAATGGAGTTTTTCCATGATGTAGGCCGGGCGGCAAAACGTGAAAAACAGTCCACCATCGCACTCAACCAGATGATGTACTGGTGGACACGCAAACCTCTGGTAGTGGGACAGGCAATTGCCCTTTCCAGCGTGTTTGACAACATATCTGACGTGAAGGCGTTTCTGAGACTCGATTCGCAAAAGCCATATGACCACATGCCTGATCTTGGCCTGTTTAGAAAAAAACTGGGCACCGAACCCAGCTCGATTACAGTACTTGATCCATTGGCAGGATCCGGCAACCTGATATTTCCTGCAATACAGCTTGGCCTGGATGTTACCTCGTCTGATTACAACCCGTTAGCTTGGCTAATAGAAAGATGCACGCTGGAATATCCTGTAAAATACGGTCGTACCTTGCGTGACGATTTTATCAGACATGCTGACAAGGCAATACAGGACACAAAAAGAGAGATCGGAAGATACTTTGATGATTCCCACCT
>RKRY01000072.1 GCA_007571135.1 Candidatus Nitrosopumilus sp.
GTTCTTTTCTTAGGTGCTGTTCTTTTCTTAGGTGCTGTTCTTTTCTTAGGTGCTGTTCTTTTCTTAGGTGCTGTTCTTTTCTTAGGTGCTGTTCTTTTCACCAGCTCCCTTTTAGCCAAAAATTCTTTTAATTTTGCAGATGCCTTGTCAAGTGCCTTTTGAGCAGATTCCTCAGATTTCAATCGCCTCTCCACTTCTTGGGCAAACTTTTCAGCCGCCTTGTGACTAGCAATCATAGTTTCTCTTAGAGAAGGCTTTGATTTGGTGTATTTTTGAATATTTGATAAAATTTTCGATTTGATATCAGAAAAGTGTTCTTCCTCAGCAGAAATTTTTTTGGCAGTCTTTTGGCGATTTTTAATCTCCAATTCCAGTTCTGTCACATGATCATTTAGTGAGCGTAATCTAGCCTCAGCATTTTGTCTTTCTTCAGAAGAATCCGCAAATTCAATCTCCTGTTGGGCTTGCTCAATAGATTCCTTTTCTCGTCCAAGCTTCTCTTGGGCTCCAGCAATAAGCCTTTTGATACTTTCTAACTGAGATGTCTTTTGTGTCAATGCTGTAGAAACATCAGACATATTTTCGCGTTCATTCTCAATCTTTCTATCAATAGCATTAAGGCCTGATGAGGAACGTCTCTTAGCAGTGCGGGTTTCTTTGAGTTGCCTTTCGGCTTTTTTACGTAATTGGATAGATTCTTGTCTCTTTTGTCGTAGTTGAACTACCAGTTTTTCGAGGGATACCACGATAGAATTAAAGCAGAGGACTCGGTTAAGTTGTTAACATAATCAGGATTTGACTTACCAGTTAAGAAAATTGACTAATTTTGATCGCATAATATATACTGTCGAACATATTATTTTTGGCAACAATGACTTTTTGGAGATAAACCTCAGGATATCTAGGCCACACAGCAGATCATACTATTTTCGACAACAATGATTTTCGGGTGATAAATCATGATATCCAGGTTATGCTTGCAGGTACGGATAAACTCTGATATTGCGCTCATTGCATCGGCGTCCTCGTAATGCGTTGAGACCACCATTTTGCTTTAGCTGGTGCCAGTACTCCTCTCTGGCACTGAGATCCGGCGTTGCGTAGTGACTTGGTCTAAAATTGGAACACAATGAATAGCATTCTCTAGCCAAGTAGTCTGTCAAGATGTTCCAACATGTAACCTAAACACTACGACTGACAGCGCGATTGCCATGATGGCGGGCTTGTCCTTTATGTATCTCCTGACCCAGTGCCGATATGCTGTGGCGTGTTGTCCATCTGTAGACGTGCGTGCAAACACAAGCCCGTTTTGACTGACCCAGTGCCGATATGCTGTGGCGTGTTGTCCATAGTATTGCGATCCTGCCAAACTAGCGGTGCAGTTCCTCAAGGAACTTGATAAACGTGTCCTGATCAAACCTGTCGTACGTTCTGAACAGCGTGCACCCGTCTGCGGCAATGGCTCCAAGGACGCACCTCCTGTCTTCTGCCATTGTATTTTACAACCTGCGGCCTACCGACCATGCTCTGGTTCATGGGCCGTGATACTGCTAGGATTCTCCCTCATCTGCTGTCACACCATCTGCCACCGGAAACCAGCTGGTTCATGGGCCACGATACTGCTAGGATTCTCCCCCTTACGGTTGGATTCTTTTCGGCTTTGCGGGCCTAGAACAGGAGCGTGTGATCTTGCTGTACTATATCCTGTCGTAACATGTTGGAATCAAAGAATGATAGTCGGGATTTTTGCCGAAATTATTATGAGCGGCAGTATATCTTGACAAATCCTCACCTGACCTTTCCACTTTGTGTGTATCTGTTTACCGCAGCTGTCTATCTTGATACTGTGCTGTCAACAGCATAGAAATCTCGTTTTGAACCGTCTTTGTCTTATACCATGACCTGCTGCAGATCATCTGTGCGTTGAGATCTCGGATCCTTCTGAACATCACAGTATGCAGACACAGGTATGTCAGACATCATCGCAGAGGCATGCAGGCAAGTGTCCATACGGAATCTCATGAACATGATTATTGCAATGCAGGCAAACAACGAGTTTGCATACAGAAACGACGCGCCGTTCTTGCATTAGTTTACCTCTTTAACTCTTTCCTCCATCAGGCCGTTGGTGTGGCACAAGCATTTGCCTTAGTCAGCGTATTTTGCGTTGTCAGTGCGCACCAACCATACCTTAGAACGCTGTTCCAAATGTGTTTTGAGTGGAAAATCCTGTCCTGATAGCAAAATTGCAGCAACCCATCATTTCTAGGCATGGCTGTGCGCCCACAGACTAGCATAACATCAATTTTTAAAAAATATTAACAGATACAACACTTGGAAAATGTGGAATTTCATCCAAAAGATTTGCCAGTTTCTAAAACTTATGATCTAAAAGATGAGAAAGACGCAAGCAATGCGGTTGCCGATATGGTAAAACTTGGGTTCAAAAATAGAAAAGACGGATTTAGAATTCTCATGCCAAAAGAAACAAAGCTTGCTAAAAGAATTGGATATGTTGTAACTACGGGAGTAACTCATGGTTTAAGGCAGGTCAGCGAAGAGAGAGACATCAGATATTGGACATATCATCATGACGGCGATCATTATGCAATTGTATTGATTAGTAATTCAGTGCTAGCCGAATTAGGCTTTTGATTTATCGAAAATTTTGAACAGTTTTGTTCTTTGTGCCATTACTCCTGCCAGAAGTGCTCCAATTACTGTACCTCCAATTACATCCATAGGATAATGCTCCAAAACATAGAGCCTGCTAACTGAAATTAGTAGGGGATACAAGAACATCAAATATGCCCCATTGGGAAACCTTTGAGAGAGGGCATAGCCCAATATTATTGCAAAAATCATAGACCGTGCTGCGTGGCCGGATGGAAATGACGCATCAAAGCCACCCTCACAAAACAGCGCAAAAGTATCTTTGCTCAGAGGTACAGGAAATGGCACAGCCTCATAGTCATAGACCGGCCGGTCACGGTCAACTCCACATTTTATGTAGCCGGTCAGCAGAGTAGACAGGACTATCAGTATCATAATGGTAATTCCCACTCTTCTAGTCTTGGGGATAACTAGCGTCAAGATTCCAAATCCAAGCATCCACAAAGCCTCACCACTTTCAGTAATTGATTGCATCACAAAATCGGCCGTAGGATTTCCGGAAATTTCTGAGAAAAATTGAATTACGCTTTGATCAAAATTTTCAGTAATTTGATTGTATACTAGTGAAGTTAAAATTAAAAATAAGATGGTCAGTAAAACAAAAGAACGTGACCGTAAATCAAAAATCCAGCTTTGCAACTAACTAGCCCTCAAGTACGTATCTTTTAACTTTAACATTAGATAAATTTTCAGATTTGGTCGCAGCTTTTGTTTTATCCTCACAAAATAATTCTGATCGACTCAAAGAATTTAACCGAGTGCACAATAGGAAATGCGTGAATGTACTCACGCTAGACGATTTTGACTTAAAGGGTAATACTGTTTTTTTGAGAGTAGACATGAATTGTCCAATAGACCCTGATACAATGGAAATATCCGGCATCAAGCGAATTGAAGAGGCAACCAAGACCTTAAAATCACTAAAGGATGCCAAGGTTGTAGTTGCTTCCCACCAAGGGAGAGTTGGAAATAACGAGTACACCGGGATGGACAAACATGCAGAGGTCCTAGAGAAACTGATGAATAAAAAAATAAAGTACGTCGAAGATGTCATTGGCGAAGCTGCGCAAAACGCAATAAAGAATTTGGACGACGGGGACATTCTGCTATTAGACAACCTAAGGCTATGCGCAGAAGAAAATTATGAATTTACACCAGAGGATGCTGCAAAAACCATGATGGTTTCAAGACTGTCCAAACTTTTTGATCTTTGCGTATTAGATTCATTTCCAAGCGCACACAGATCTCACCCATCCATAGTAGGCTTCCCCCAAGTTCTCCCTGCTTGCGCGGGCAGAATTGTTGAGAGAGAAGTCAGAAACCTTGATGAAATCATGACAGTTGCAAAGGCGCCGCACGTAATTGTCTTAGGCGGATCCAAGGTTCCAGACAGATTAGAGGCAATTAAACTACTAATTCAAAACGGTCGTGCAGACCACGTTTTACTTACCGGAGTAATAGGAAGCGTATTCATGCGTGCCCAGGCCAGGATAAAGTCATCTCTGGACATCAAAAGAGAAGAGGAAGTAGTGGCAAAAGCACACACCCTGATTGGGGAATATCCAGACATCTTCGCAACGCCTGTTGACATTGCAATTGACAAAGATGGAGAAAGAGTCGAGATGGATGTCAGAGAGATGGGCAGGGGTGACAAAATTTACGACTTGGGACCAAAGACCGTAGAATACTATTCAAAATTGATTGCAGGTGCCGGAACTGTATTCATTAGTGGGCCTGCAGGGTTTTTTGAAAGAGAAAATTTCAGTTATGGAACCAAAGAATTGCTAAATTCTGTCGCAAATTCAATGGCAACAACAATTGTCAGTGGAGGACACCTAACAACAGCATTAAAACAGCAGGGTTTGGCAGATAGGATCAATCATATAAGTACCTCGGGCGGAGCTTTGGTATTATACCTAACAGGGAAAAAATTACCGATGATAAAAGCTTTGGAGGATGCCGCGATAAAACACAGAACTAAAGACTAGATTCGCATGAAGGATTGGGGCACACCCGTCTTTCAGAGGAACCAAGATGAATATCGCTATTGCAGGCATTACAATGTAACTGCTCAATTGGATCAAAGAGCTTAAGCCAGATGGTGGTAAAATTCTGGGCTATGTTTCTTGCAAGTCTTAAATCACATATTTCATTTATGAATGGTTCAGTGTCATCAATGATCCAGGCAGGATCAACATCACCGTTTGATTTTAAAATTTCAAATATCTCATCGTTTGTAAATTTTGTATCCACATCGTTGAATCTTTCAAAGATTATCTTTCGAATTTGTAATGCAATTGGTGTTGCGGGCGTGAAATCACTCATGCTAGTACAGATTTGCCGCCTCGTCTTTTAATTTGTCTAAATCTTTGGCATCTTTGAGATGTTTGCCAAGGTACGTATACAAAGCAGACTTCAGGACTTTAAGAGAGAGTAACGCACATTTGATTCGAACTGCCTGGAGGTGTTCTAATCCTAATTCGCTCAAAACGTCATTTTTCCCAATATTTCGAACCTCATCAAGACTCTTACCCTTGGCAATTTCAGTAAGAATAGAAGAGCATGCCATACAGATTGCGCATCCTTTTCCATGGAATTTGATGTCGCTGACCCTGTTTTCGTCAATTTTCATATCAATGTCGATGCTGTCTCCACACAGTGGATTTGCGTCATGAAAGGTCACATCATGATCCTTAATTTCCCCATAGTTGACCGGGTTTCTTGAATAGTCAACAATCATTTCGTGATAAATGTCAGCATTACTGCTCATAGTTTGAATACCCTCGCTACTTTATTTAAGGAATCAATCAATACGTCAACGTCTTCTTTTGTGTTGTAAATGTAAAAGCTGACTCTGGAGGTTGCTGCAACATCTAGCCTCTCCATCAATACCTGCGCACAATGATGTCCGGATCTGACAGCAATTCCTTCGTCATCAATAATTTGTGCCACATCATGCGGATGAACATCAGCAAAATTAAATGAAATTACGCCGCCCCTTTTGGAAATATCCCTTGTTCCGTAAATGCAAAGTCCTTTAACCTTAGATAATTCCTCAATCGCATATCTTGTTAATTCAATTTCATGCTTTCGCACATTATCCATTCCAATTTTTGCAAGATAATCAATAGCCGCTCCAAATCCGATGACATCTGCAATGTTAGGGGTCCCCGCCTCAAACTTGTATGGCAAATCATTCCATGTCGCCTCATACTTGTGGACTTCCCGAATCATATCTCCGCCCCCATGAAACGGATTCATTGTTTCAAGAATTGATTTTCGTACCCATAAGGCGCCAATTCCTGTAGGTCCTAACATCTTATGGCCTGAAAATGCAAAGAAATCACATTCAAGTTTTTCTAAATCAACTTTCATGTGAGGTACTGCTTGAGCGCCATCGATCATAGTGGGCACATCGGCCGCTTTGCATTTGCTAACAATCGTTCTAGCATCGGTAATGGTTCCCATAACATTTGACATCAAACTAAAGGTGACTAGTTTGACTCTTCCAGTTGCCAAAAACCTGTCAAGATCATCTAAAATGAGTTCGCCATTGTCATCCATTCTAATGTATTCAATTTTCGCTCTTTTTTCCCGGGCAAGTAGTTGCCATGGGACGATATTGCTGTGGTGTTCGTACTCAGTTGTTACGACAATATCACCCTCTTTGACATGTGATCTCCCCCAGGCATATGCAACTAGATTAATTGCTTCAGTGGTGCCTCTAACAAAAATTACTTCTTGTCGGTTTTGAACATTT
Source organism: Candidatus Nitrosopumilus sp. (assembly GCA_007571135.1). Taxonomy (GTDB): domain Archaea; phylum Thermoproteota; class Nitrososphaeria; order Nitrososphaerales; family Nitrosopumilaceae; genus Nitrosopumilus. The sequence goes on from RKRY01000072.1 coordinate 6,434, forward strand.
ACAAAATGTGCAATTTTATCCCTTGTAGATTCATAGGCCTCGGTTGCTTCTTCAGCTAGCGCATATACTGCCCTGTGAATATTTGCATTACGATTTCTATAATAATCAACTATGGAGTCGATTACTTGGTTTGGTTTTTGGGTAGTCGAAGCATTATCAAGGTAGACTAGCGGTTTGTTTTTCCTAACAGTCCTTTGAAGAATTGGAAAGTCTCTTCGTAGATCTTCAAATGATGCTTCTATGCTTTGCAGGGATTTCCAACTCCAGTCATCGGTATTTGTAATGCTGCTCAATTTCAGCATCCTCGTTGTATCGGGTCTCTTCGACTTCAACAAACTTTGCCAATTCTTCATCAGTGTTAATTGCAAGCTCGCGATTTTCCCATTTGGATTCTATAAGATACGCAATCCATGCACGTACCTGGAAAGACATCTTTCTTGACAGCGGTTCTAGGAATCCTTCAACTATGGTTCTCTCCGCCTCCTCATGGCTTAGGCATCTGGATTTGAGATAGAATATCTGTTCCTCGTCAATCTGTGCAACAGATGCAGAGTGAGTAGCCTTTACGTCGTTTGTCAGAATCTCAAGGCCTGGAATGGCGTCAGATTTGGCATTTTTATCCAAAAGAATAGAGCGACCAGACAAGAAGGAGTTTGATTTGGTGGCATTCTCTCTGATTCTAATCATTCCTTTGAAAAGGGATTTTGAACGATTTCTTAGGATGGATTTTTCTACGACCCTTGCTTCAGTGGCAGGGCTTTGGTGATTCATGCTCGTCTGAATATCAAAATGTTGATCATTATTTCCAAAAACGACTTCAGATTCGTTTGATGACGCGCCCGGTCCGTTTAGAAAGTAATCGATTTTGTACCTAGACAGTACCGAACCAAATAGACCAGAATACCAATTTACCTTGGCGTCTTGTGCCACGTCGGTTCTTCTTGTAGAAAAGTTTACAGAGCTTTGATCCATCATCTGAAGAGTCGTAATGTCAAGTTGGGCATTTGCCGCAACATTTGTATTTAATAATTCTAGGTAGGCCTGTTGAGTATCAGATTTGGGGGAATACAACTCTTGAACGACGGAGACCTTGCTGAGCTCATCTGCAAATATGATGTTTCTTGAAATTGTCGATAGGCCATCATCAGACAGGCAGGACAGGAGATGGATTGATTTTTCTAAAACGAGGTTTTTTGGAATGTGTACAAAGATGCCAGAATTAAATGCGGCATTGTTTAGAGCAGTAAATTTATCGTCATCAGAGGTTGATTGCTCTAATGCCTTCTTTACAAGTTCCGAATTGTTTTGGATTGCATCAGAAATTGACGAGATTACCAGACCCTTTGATTTCAAATCGTCAGGCAAGTTGATTCTGTAAATGTTAGTTCCGATTTGAATTATGCAGATCTCATTTTCCAATTCGTCAAGTCTCTTTTGAAGTGAATCTGGAATGGAATCCCTAGTCGAAGTGGAAATAGAGATTTTTTCAAGATTGAGTCTTTTTGCATCAGTGTATTTGTTGTATAATGGAGATGTCTCGATTGGAAGACGGTCATAAACGGAGAGCGAGTTTTTCCTATAATCCTTCAGCCAGCCAGGTTCGTTTTTCGATGAGGAGATTTCATCTATATGACTTGTGTTGATTTGAGAAAGAGTTTGTGACATGCCGATCAAAATACAGGGCAGGTTATCCTACCGAATCATCCATCTCTAGCTTGATGAGTCTGTTTAGCTCTACTGCGTACTCCATTGGCAATTCTTTTGTAAATGGTTCCATGAATCCATTGACAATTAATGACAAGGCTTCTTCTTCAGAAAATCCCCGGCTCATAAGATAGAAGATTTGCTCGTCACCAATTTTACCAACTGTTGCTTCGTGAGTAATCGTTGCGTCCTCCTGATTGATTTCCATATAGGGATAGGTATCAGTCTTTGACGTATCGTCCAACAACAATGCGTCACATCTTACAGTAGACTTTACATTTGTAGCGCCTCTTGCCACATTGAGCAATCCGCGATATGTAGAACGTCCATCTAGCCTGCTTACGGATTTGGATGTAATTTTTGAGGTAGTGTTTGGGGCCAAGTGAACCATTTTAGCTCCAGTGTCTTGATGCTGGCCCTTTCCTGCAAATGCAATAGAAAGAGTCTCGCCATATGCTCGTTTGCCCATAAGGTAGACGCCGGGATACTTCATTGTCAGTTTGCTTCCAATGTTTCCATCAATCCATTCAACAGTTGCGCCTTCATATGCATAGGCCCTCTTTGTTACAAGATTGTAGACATCATTACTCCAGTTTTGAATGGTGGTATACCGCAGATGTGCGTCTTTGTGGGCAACGAGTTCGACAACAGCAGAGTGAAGAGACTCTGAAGAGTAGACAGGAGCTGTGCATCCCTCAATGTAATGTACATCCGCACCTTCATCGACGACGATCAGTGTTCTTTCAAACTGGCCAATGTTTTCTGCGTTAATCCTAAAGTATGCTTGCAATGGCATATCAACTTGGACGCCCGGTGGAACATAGATGAAAGAACCGCCGCTCCAGACTGCACTGTTGAGTGCTGCAAACTTGTTATCCTCGGGAGGAATTACTTTGCCAAAGTATTTCTTGAAAACCTCCGGATGTTCCTTTAATGCAGAGTCGGTATCCAAAAAGAGGACGCCTTGTTTTTGTAAATCGTCTCTTAGGTTGTGATATACGACCTCAGACTCATATTGTGCGCCGACACCTGCAAGAAATTTCTTTTCAGCCTCTGGAATCCCTAGTTTGTCAAATGTGTTTTTTACATCTTCTGGAACATCATCCCAGCTCTTTTCCGTTTTTTCAGATGCCTTTGCATAATAGTAGATATTTTGGAAATCAATAGTGCTAAGATCACCGCCCCAAGTCGGCATTGGTTTTTTCATAAAAATTTCAAATGAGCGCAGCCTAAAATCAAGCATCCACTGCGGTTCATCTTTCATCTTGCTGATTCCAATTACCGTATCCTTAGTCAAACCCTTCTTGCTAAGGTGGACATACATCTCCGTAGAGTCTTTAAAATCATATTTTGAATAATCCATGTCTAAATTTTCGGTTGCCATGCGCAGAATAACTCGTTATGTTATAAATACATGAGGAAAAATAGGTAGAGCTAAATATGCAGATGCAAACCAGTTTCAGCATGGATCACTGATCTAATTTTAGAAGTGTCGGATTTTAAAGGCCGTCTTCTCCGGATCAAGAGACATAAAGATAGGATTGACAGTTAGGCTAACATATTGATTTTAAATTACACAACTGTGAAAACTCCATATAGAAAAAATTGGTTTAAAAAAAAGTTTTTTAGTAAAAATTTTGCAGCAAAATCATGTCAGCGGCAACATTTGGACAATTAAAAGAACAGGAAGCGGCTAAAATCAAAGAAGCAGTCAAAAAGATACAAACTGCAAAAGTGGAACTAAAAAAACTCAAAAAGGAATCTCAAAAGAGGCTAAAAGCTGCAAAAGTAGCAGAGCAAAAACGTCGTAAGGAAGAAAAAATCAAGGCCAAACAAGCAACAAAAAAACAGAAACTTGAAAAAAAGAACAAGATCAGACTAGCAAAAAAGCAGATGAGAGAGACAAAGATTGCGGCTAGAAAGGAAGCTAAAACAAAGATCAAAAACGCAAAAAGAACCCTAAAGGAAGCCAAAAATGGCCCAAAAAAGAGCTAAATCTCCTTCCCAGACATCGACAAGACAAAGTTTTCATAAATTTTATGCCTCTTTATTTTTTCAGAATTTATGATTGAATCTAAATCAGAACCTCCAATTTTTTCAAGATGCCGGATAAAAATATCACAGTCATGAATTTGTCCCAAAAATTTTTGGAGTTTTTTCATGTTCAAAATCAAGTTTGAGACAGAGTCATCAGGCTTTAATTCCAAAACATACCTTAATCTCTTGGCTTTTTTTCTCAAGGCATGCAGCTCATTTACGTTTGACTCATCTCCAATAACTCTTGGAAGATATTTTTTAAAGTCGCAGATCAGAGACGGGATTACCTTGTCAAATTTTTTTGAGATTTTTTCACCAGACTTTATTTTAGGCGGTTTTAATTCTGAGATCTCCTCTGCAAGAGATATCGAATCATATATTCGTTCTAGTCTCTTTTTTTGTAATGTCAAGACAAGTTTTGATTCCGACTCATATCCATGCTCAGATAGTTTTTTTAAGATGATATCAAGGTCTCGTATCTTACTGTTTTTTGAAAAAAATACCCTGGATTTTTTCATGTATTTTTCAGAGGATTTTGATTTGGAGGATTTTGGGAAAATTGAATACGCAGACTCTAGGCACCTGATGGATATGCGCGCACCGTGAATGTTTTCTTTGTTCGGTTCGTCCAGATACGCAGCTAATCTTTCGCTGGCCAGGTCGTATTTTTTAAAGAAAATATCTAAAAAACCGTCAGAATCAGTCATGTTGCCTTTGCTAAAAATCTGCTGATTTGTTTTTGCAAGGAGAGATTTACTTGGTCTGCAGGTTTGTTGCCATCTACTGAGATTAGGCTGTATTTTTGCTTTAAAAATTCAAATTCCTTTGCAAGTCTCCTTTGATAAAGAATAAACGATTCAAACATGTCGTTTGACAATCCCAGATCTGCGCCTGACTCGTAATAGTCCAATGACTGGTGTTTTTCAAATACTCTGTGAACCAGCTTGAAGGGATCTACGTCTAAGTAAAATATCAAGTCAGGAACAAGGGCAAAACTGAACAGATCAGCAGACCACTGCCGCCTAATTCCACGCACCGTATTTCTGGCCATCAGCGTGTAAACATATCGATCTGCCAATACGACATAACCTGCCTGCAAAGCAGGAATGATTTTGTGCTCTAACTGATCGGCAAAATCGGCAGCGTAAAATAACGCATTTGTTCGTTTTCCAAGGGAAACATTTTGCTTGGCCTCCAAAATCCCATCACCAATTAATTCAGAACGCTTCAGGCCGGTATTGAGGACGGCAAACCCATCAGCTTCTAGTCTTGTCGTAATCATTTCAATCTGCGAGCTGCGGCCAGATGCGTCCGGGCCTTCAATCACAACGAGTCTTCCACTGATCTCAAGATCATTTAGATAAGGAATTCCTCCAAATTTCCCATTTCCGTACCAAAGCGGCCTTCTTTTTGAACCTGCATGGGCCAGATCACTTAACAATTCATGGTGCCTCCAGAACAGACCCTGTCATTTTTGGCGGAAGTAAGGCTTTTACTTTATCTCTCATGATCCTTTGCTGTTCCTTAATTCCAAGCGTTGCGTCAATGACAGTAAAGTTCTCTCTTTTGCTCATAGACTCGTATTGTTCAATAATTCTGCTTTGGAAAATTCTATAGCTTTCATAGACATCCTTGCTGAGATTCAGATCCAGACCAGCTTCATAATATTTCAATTTTGGTCGTCCAGATAAAATTCTATCCATAGAAATGTCAATCGGAACGCGAAAGTAAAACGCAAGATCTGGCTTTAGTGCAAAGTCATACACTTTACGAACCCAGCTTGGGTTGCACCCCCTTGTAACATCACGAGCATATGCAGTGTAGATATACCTGTCTGCCAGAACAAAATAGCCTGCTCTGAGCAGAGGCAGGATATTTCTCTCAAATCTGTCTGCAAAATCAGTTGCATGCAACAGGCTAAAGGTCGTAGGAGTCAGATTAGCTTTTTTCTTGCCCTTTGAAGTGATGGATTTAACCAGATCAGAAGAGTTCCATTCGGTACGAAAAACTTCAAGATTGTTGTATCTGAGCCATTTTTCAAGTAATCGCAACTGAGTGGACTTTCCAGAACCGTCAATCCCCTCAACGACTATTAGTTTCCCAGGAATTCCATATTTTTTTAAAAACTGACGCGGACTGTTCAAATCAACACCAAGGTAATCGCCTCCCATCTATAAATTTTCCAGAGTTTCTGTGGCATGGGAGACTCCCATTGGCTCTGATGGGGTATGCCCAGATGTTCTGTAATATATCGTAGAATCTATGTGAATACCAAGGATGCTCTCCATCTTTGTGCAAGCCTGCTGCAATAGCACTTCAGGGAATGTATTCTTTGATACATGCACCTTCAAGACTAGCAGGTTGTCAGAATCCATTTTTGGCTTGACCAAGGTTCCAGTTTTATGGAATATGTCGCACAGAGAGACAACAGTTGAAATTTTTTTTATGATTTTCTTGTCAGATGGCTCTAAAACATCTTTGAATTTTGTGAGTAGGTGTTCGGCTTTTTTTTTCTTTTTTGAATAAATTAACGACAGGGCAACGATGATCTGTTCGCGGTGAGACAGAATACTGTCATCATCTAATATCGTGTACAAAACATTGTCAACGTCTCGAAATGAAGAAAGCTTGTCAATTTGTAAAATAGCGTGGGCTAGTAATATTCTTTCTTTATCAGAGATTAATTTCATTGAGAACAGCAATCCAATCAGCTCTTCGACATATTCGGAAATTAAGCCGGGCTGGCATGACAGATGAACCAATTCTTGAACATGCTCAGCAGTAATTTGATGATGGGAAAATTCATCAGGATATTGCAGTGATAGCCAAAGAGTCCCCTCCCGCAATCCCTGAGCGCTGATTGTTAAAGAATGAAACTTTGATTTTTTCATCAGTTCGGCAATTACGATGGTGCCAGCCTTAATCGTGTCAGCACGGCTAGCACCAATCGAATCGATCCTAGCAATTTCTTCAGTGTCCTGTGAGAGCAATTCGTCTGAAAGGGAGTCAAAAGACTCTAAAGAAATTTTATAATTATGCAATTTTTTCAACGGGTATGAAATTCTTTCCTGAGCGTGCTTGCCCAAAGCTCGCAGTGAGCCGCCAACGCCGACAAGTACGGCATCATTAAAATCTGAAATTCCCAATTCGCCCCTATCTGGCAGAAGCTCTGTAACATGCTCCTTTAACTTCCGGAGCTGTTTTGAAGAAATGCCGCCTGGTGATGAGAATTTTTGTGTTAGCCGTAACGAACCCAGGGGTAGCGAAATGACTTTTTGAATCTCAAAATTATACGAGGAGACTATCTCAAGACTTCCGCCACCGATATCGAAGAACACCACGTGAGGCAGATTCAGTAAGCGTATTGCTCCAGCATATGAATAGAGGGCCTCTTCATATTCGGAGAGAATCTTGAAATTAAAGCCAGTTTCTTTTTGGATTTTTTCAACAAAGTATTCTTGATTAGATGCATCTCTAACGGCACTGGTTGCTACAGATATAATATAGTCGATTTGTTCAAAATCTGCAACATTTCTGAAATACTTTAAAATTTCAACGGCATCTTCGATGTAGCTTTCCTTAATTATTCCGTCTTGAAGTCCTTCGGCAAGCTTGACCCTTACGGATTCTTGGTGATATGGCTTGTAGAAATTTTTTGAATCGACATTATAATTGACCATTTTTACAGAATTCGACCCAAGATCAATCACAGATGCCTTGCCCAGTGTGTTAGGAGAGGCAGATGTCTTCAATTCGTCAGATTTCATTTGACTCAATAATTTATCCACCTATCTTTTTGAGTTGCCTTGGCGTCATCAATGACCGCAGTGAACCGTTAGGAATCCCGTTTTGAAATGACAGTCTAACATGTGCAAGCCCTCCTTTTTTTAGTGAGATATCTGTGTTGCCAGTCTTAATTGAGATCATTTTTGAAATTAAACTGCCAAGATGAGGTTCGTGTCCAATCAACAGAATCGATGAATCGGGTTTTGTTTTATATAACTTTTGTAGAGTTAGTTCCGCATCGATCTCAGGCCTTAGCTCATTCCAAATTACAATAGCCTTTTTGATTTTTAGAAGTTTGGAGACGATATCAGCTGTCTGCCTTGCACGTACAAGCGGACTTGATATAATTGATGTGAATTCAAGTCCCATGACTTTAAACGATTTTGAAATCTGTTCTAATTCCTTAATTCCTGATTCAGTTAACCTACGTTTTGAATCACTTCTGATTCTTTCTGATAGTACTTCAGCCTTGCCATGGCGCAAAATGTAGACATGCATACACCGAATTAAAAAATTCAATATATTTTAGGCAGGCAGGTAAATTTTGTAATCTATATAGAAAATAGAATCCCCAATCCTTGTGCGCTAGTCAGTAAAGACGGATTTCATTGCGTCAAAAGCACCTGCAACAGTATGGACTTTAGCAACAGAGTTTTCAACATTTAATTTTCTTAATTCCTCGGACGTAAATGGTCCAATTGACACTACAGACAACTTTGACAGATTCTCAAGTAGTGTTTCCTCAGAATAATCCTTTTGCATGATTTCAAAAAAACCACGGACCGACGAGGCGCTAGTAAATACCACGCCATCGATTCTGCCCTGAGAGAACAATTCCCTAAAGCCGTTCCATTGGGCGGTGTCCCTAAACGCACATACGTCATAAAGATAGATCTCAAGGACATCTATTCCTATCTTGTTTAACAGTTCCTTGAGAAAAGGAGCAGATGCCCCGCTGCGTGGAATAATGGCCTTTTTTCCAACGGCGTTAATTTTGGTAAATTCCTCGCCTACTCCAACTGAGGAAAATGTTTCAGACGGCTGATAATTTACTTTGATCCCCTCATTTTCAAGCGCAATAGTTGTTTTTGGCCCTACTGAGACGACCATTGTGTTTGCAATTGATAGTTGCAAGGTTCCTAGTTTTCCAGACTGTTTTGCAGTCTCAAATAGTAGTTTGACTGCTTTGGAACTCATGAAAACAGAATAATCGGGATTGTAAGTCTTGACAGATTCCAAAAATTCGTCCACAATTTTGTTGCCTTTGCTGACAAGCTCTATTGTAGGCAATGCTATAGGTGTTGCATTGTTTTGCTCAGCAAGAGAAACGAATTCTGATGCATCGTCTATTGAACGTGTAATGGCAATTGTCTTTCCATCAAGCATTATTTCCACCCAATTGTATCAGACAGATCAACGACACTTCCAATGATTATGTTGGCAGGAGGGGCAATTTTGTTGGCCTTAATTTTTTTTGCAATGTTAGTTACGTTCCCTTTGATCATTCTTTGTTTAGGAGTCGTTCCGTTTTCGATAACTGCAACGGGGGTCCTTTTGTCCATGCCGCCTGCAACAAGTTGCTTGCAAATGGCATCAGCTCTTGACAAGCCCATCATAATTACAATGGTGTCAACTGACCTTGCGAGTCTACTCCACGCTACAGCGTCATTCTTCTTTTTGGGATCCTCATGACCAGTTACAAAGGCTACAGATGATGCATGTTTCCTATGAGTAAGCGGGATTCCAGCATAAGTAGCAGAGCCTATTCCAGACGTGATGCCTGGAACAATCTCATATTTTACCTTGTGATCCTTAAGAAACTCTGCTTCTTCGCCTCCACGGCCAAAGATGATGGGATCCCCGCCTTTTAGTCTGACAACATGCCTTTTTGATTTGGCATGTTGCACCATAAGATCATTGGTGGTGTTTTGATGAGTTGTGTCGTCTCCTACGGCCCTGCCAACATAGACTTTTTCAGTCTTTTTTGGAATCATAGAGATTATTTTTTTGCTTACAAGTCTGTCATACAAAACAATGTCTGCCTTTTGAAGGAGTTCTACTGCGCGCAAGGTAATTAGCCTGCCGTCTCCAGGACCTGCACCTACAAGATACACTTTGCCTTTCATGACTTGTTCCACTCCTCTACTTTCTCCCTCCAATTTAATGCAAGATATTTGATGCCTTTTTCTTGTAGCTTTCTTCCTGCGTTATGTCCAATTGAAACAGGATCATTTTTAGGACCGGAGACGGTGACCTGAAGAGATTTTTTTCCGTCAACTGAAAAAGCAGTTACAGTCAAAGTTGTTTCCCGGCCAGAAGACTTTGCATATGCGCCAATCGGAAATCTGCATCCAGAATCCACATAGTCAGATAACGCCCTTTCGGCTTCAATCTCCAACCTAGAGTCCTCATCTTCGATGCTTTTGAGCATCTTAATTGTTGGCAAGTCGCCTTCCCTTGCAACTATTGCAATTGCCCCCTGGCCCGGAGAAGGTGAAAAATCTTCAGTTGACAGTATTGCATGTTTGACGCCCACAGACAGTCTGGAAAGTCCTGCCTTTGCAAGAACTATCGCATCGTAATCTTTGCCCGATGCCTTCTTTATCCTAGTCTCAATATTTCCACGGATTGGTTTTACTGTAACATCAGGTCTTTTTCTTGAAATCTGAACGGCACGTCGTAATGAGCTAGTTCCAATCACAGAACCGGGCCTTATTGACTCCAAAGTCGAACCGTCCAGAGAGATGAATGCATCATTTACTGCTTCGCGCTTAGGAACACAGGCCAGGATTAATCTTGGATCAAGTTTTGATGGAATGTCTTTTAGGCTATGGACGGCAAAATCTACCTCTTTTTGAGCGACTGCCCTATCGACCTCCTTTTCAAAGATTCCTTTTTGATCAATGGCAAAGATGGGTCTGCTGTCAGTATCGCCTTTTGTAGCGATAGGCTTTATCACAAATTCAAGATCAGAGTCTAAGTTTTGTAATTTTGAAATGACCCAATTTGTTTGGGCCACGGACAATCGGCTTCCCCTAGCGCCTACAACATACCTCAATCTTTCACCGCCTTGAGCGCTAAGCGATAGGCATCGAGGGCCTTGTTCAAATCAGAGGAGGTGTGTGTATCTGAAAAAAAGACAACCTCGAATTGGGAAGGGGCAATAAAGACACCATGCTTAAGAAGTGTATGAAACATTTTGTGAAATTTTTTTGCGTCAGCATTTAATGAAGTCTCGTAATTTGTGACAGGCCTGTCAGAAAAGAAGATCTGCATCATTGAGGATGCAAAGTTGATCTGATGTGGAATGTGAAGATCAGTGGCCAGATCATCTAAAGCACCGGAAAACCGCACACAGTGTTTTTCTAATTTTGAATATAGCTTGTTTTGAAGTTTTTCCAAAGTCCTTATCGAGGCCAAAGCCGCGCTTACTGCAACCGGATTTCCAGCAAATGTGCTTGCCTGATAGACATTGCCTTTCGGAGACAGCTGGTCCATAATCTGTTTCCGTCCCCCTACAGCTGCAATCCCAAACCCATTGCTTAATGCTTTTGCCATTGTCGTTATATCGGGTTTAATTCCGAAATATTTTTGGGCACCCCCTATTGAGACTCTAAATCCGGTAACTACCTCATCAAAAATTAAAGGAATGCTGTTTTGTCGCGTAATCTTTCGCACATGCATTAAGAAATTTTTTTCAGGTAAAATCAGTCCCATGTTAGCTAGTATTGGTTCTACAATAACACCGGCAATATCGTTATTTTTTTTGATAATGCCTTCAATATCCTCAGGATTGTTGTATTGTGCAACAAGAGTTTGTTTTGAAACTTCTTTAAGACCGCCCTCAGAGACAGAAATGCCATTGTGTGCAGAGCCTGATCCAGCCTTTACTAAGACTGAGTCATGTGCTCCATGATAGCATCCTTCAAATTTTATGATCTTATTTTTCTTGGTATAACCCCTTGCTAAACGAATCGCAGTCATCGTAGCTTCGCTACCCGTGTTCACTAAGCGTACCTTGTCAATTGAAGGGTAATTCTTTACAATATGCTTTGATAGTTTGGTCTCATTTTCAGTGGGAGCGCAATATAATGTTCCAAGTTTGAGCTGTTTTGATACAGAAGAGATAATTTCTTTTCTTCCATGTCCAAGTAGCAGTGCCCCATAGCCATTACAAAAATCAGTCAGTTTTTTGCCATCTGCATCCCAGATGGTGCTCCCGCTTGATCTTTTTACAAAGAATGGATAAGGTTCGAAATATCTAACTGGACTGTTTACTCCTGAAGGAATTACCCTTTTTGCATCATCAAATAATTTTTTGGATTTGGACAACATTCTGACCATTTGGGATGTCATTATTATTCGTAATAACAGATTCGATATCTCCAAAGCAGGGCGGATTGTCAAAAATAAGATGGGTGGTGGTTCTTGCCTTTCAAGAAGGCAAAAGTTATTGGCACAGAGTTTGTGGCAGATAGTCATCAGATGGTACGATCCGGCACCTATGCTACCGGTAATTCTCCTACCCAACCAGCTATTATTTTGATTAATGAATTTAACATTTTTCAGGTTTAGTTACATTTGCAGCATGCATCGCTACTTCAATTATGAGAGACAGATAAAAGAATATTTTTTGGAAATCATGTAGAGACAGGCATGAAGAAAAGGAAATGAAAGGAGAAAAATCATGATTATCGCCATGGGACTTTGAGTTAAAATGCTTGCAACCAGTTGCCATCAGCACGACAGGCCAGACCACTAGTTGTAATAACGCTTCTCAACAAGACAGAAGACACTTTTGCCAGGTTTGCAGGATCAAGTTTGATCATAGTTGTAATAATCACAGTAAACACAAGACTAGATAAGGGACTAAAGATGTTGGGCTGACCCAACATACGTCATCAATCTGTTTGGATCTCTGAATTGCTGTTTTTCTTTGTATCATTGCACCGTTTGTAAGTAGCTGGAGACGACTCTTTGACAACTTGTTTTATGATGTCTGTCACCTCTTGAACTGTAAGATTTTGGAAAATGAGCAACCGTTGTGCTCAGGTATGGCAAAGATCATAAATTTGTGAGATGTCTTCCTGTGATCTACGCCTGCTATTACATGCCTGACCTAATGAATTTTTGCTTCTTGCCATACAAAGGCCCACATACCATCCTTCATCTTCCTGATTTGACGTGACTTCATGAATTTTTGCTTCTTGCCATACAAAGGCAGCAGTCATTAAGCATGCATAGGCAAAATTCAATAAAACAGGACTGTCGTTATTTTCGGTTATCATCTAAATTACTGTAATGTATAAGTCCATTATTTGGGTATGCAAATATCATCACGTAAAGAAAAAATAAGTATCTCAAATGAGCCATACCTTAAAATTTTAATTTTATCGGTCACCACATTTTTGGAATTTGATTTTTGCATAAAGGTGGCAGGATACTTGTCGATCTAAAAAACGTCACAAGGGATCAAAGAGAAGTGCATATAGATGTTGTAAAACAAATCTTCATAAAAATGAAATTTTCAAGATTCAGAAAGTCTTTGTTCTTGGAATTTCTTTCTAAACAAGAAGGCAACCATGGTAGTCCCAACAAAAGGAGCAGTCCAATACAACCACAGATTTTCCAATGTTTCTGATAACAGTGCAGGGGCCAAAGATCTGGCCGGATTCATCGAAGCTCCAGAGATGGTTGCCAGAAATAGGATATCCAATCCCACAATGCCACCAATAGCAACGCCACTAAATCCTTTCAATCCCTTTGTGTACACGACATAAAATATTACACCCATCAGCATCGCAGAGGCCAACACTTCTACAGGAAATATCAGGAATACAGAATGATCAGGATTAGGGGCATTTGCTCCAAGATCTGCAAAATCACCGATAAAAGCCAAAACAGACAGCGAACCCAGGAGGGCACCAATAATTTCAGCTGCAAAATAATATACAATTTGAGTCTTTGAAATATGCCCTGTGATATAGTAGCCAATTGTCACTGCCGGATTAAAATGCGCCAATGAAATTTTTCCAAATGAATAAACTCCAATCAGCAACGCAATGAAAGGCGCGACGGCGGCAAATGTGATTCCCAATTTACCATCAAACATCTTTACATCATATGCAATGGAGCCAGTTGCAAAAATTACAAGAATAAAAGTGCCGACTAGTTCAACTATGAAGATCTGGAGATTGGAATACGTCATGATTTATTCTCTAATGTTTTAATCAGATTCTCAACTTTATTTTTAATTTGATTGCGAATCTCTCTGATTTGATCAAGATCTTTGTCCTTTGGATCAGAGATGTTACAATCAAGGACATCTTTGACAAATAGTGCTGGACATGACTTCTCATCCACACATCCCATATCGACCGTAATTGATTGGGAGATCATTTCAGTGGTAAGTTCTTTAGGTTTCTGCTTTGCAATGTCAATTCCAATTTCCCGCATTACCTTTACCACGTTTGGATTAAGTGTAGATTTGGGTTGAGTTCCTGCACTCAAAACCTCCAGTCTAGGAGCCAATCTGCGCAGAAATCCTTCCGCCATTTGGCTGCGTCCTGCATTTTCAACACAAACAAAAAGGACTTTTTCCACATAGCAAAACCTGACTGTTTTGTTGCCTTTATTACGGAACGAAATTTCTTCTGCCATTGGTTCTTTTGTCTTCAGCGCATAGACTTTCTTCCGGAACGTCAAGTTCTTCAAACCACGTCTATTTAGCGGATAAAGAATACTTGTTTTTGTCATTGCGCCAGCAATGCACTTGCACCATAAATCTGAACCAACCTCACCAGATAGCAACCCCGTGTCAATGATTAAATCAGAAATTGCCATTCGCTCACCCCCTTCCCCGATATTTGAAAAGCTTCTCTGAATGTATGTGTTTTATCTGTCATAGAATCTGTGATGTGATCACCAATTACGGCGCCAGTATCGCTGCGACTCAGCGAAATGTTTTCTTTAGTGTCTTCTTTCTTAAATCATACACTTGTAGAATAACAATAACAACAACAATTCCCGTTTAACACGTCCTTCCTTGCCTTCTTTGGCACCCCATCAGCCATGCCAATGCCAACTGCTTTTCTCGAATCCAAGGCTCTTCTTGTTGCCAGAAAAAACGCCAATTCTAGCACCCAAGCCTAAATCAGCTGGCGTAACCGGTTAAGTCGCATGAATGAATTTGTAAAAAATGGAAGTTCGTAGCTTACATGCAGTATATTTTTCAATAATTTGATAAATCTTGCATAATTTGTTGGAATTGTCAAAGCTGACTTAACCGATTACCAGCTGGCAGCTCCGACCCATCCCCACACACTCCCTTTAGATTAGCATGCATGCAACTACAATCAGCACTACGGGAAACTGCCGTCTTGCAACATCTTTTTTTGGCATCCCTTTCAATGGAACTCCTCATGCCATGGTTTACTAGATAAACTATTAAAGCTGTCAGGCAAGGGGGCACTACAGTTGGTGCATCTATGGAAACTAAAGAAAAGAAATTGCCGATTGTCAAAAATGAATGCGAACTTACAGGATGCGGCGCTTCAAAACTATTGAATGAGACTTTGATCATCAGGAAGTTAATTACAAAAAGGGCAGCACTTGAAATCCTATTTCCATTATGCTGTACAACAGAGCCAGTAAGATACAAGCAATTCAAGGAATCACTCAAAGGGACAAGTAGCAAGGCACTTTCCACAAGGTTATCAGAACTTGTGTCACACGGAATATTAGAAAGGCAAACATTTGCAGAAGTACCTCCTCGTGTAGAATACAAGTTGACTAACAAATGTCAGGAACTTGTTGAATCAATTACTGACCTGCTTGATTGGATGAGAAGAGGGTCCAAGAAATGATATTTTGAGTTGCTTTTTAAAATTTTTCTGTTCTAATTACTCCAACATCACTGACATGCAAAACAATTGCAAAATTTGCAAAAAGAGTCCTTGAAATCTCTTCTACAACGTCCTGGAGTTTCTCTTCACGCATTATAACTTCAACTTTGATATTTTTTTCATTTTTTAATCCCTGTCCCCGAGTTCCTCTTGAACCCTTTCCTTCTACCTCATATGTCGTGTAACCAGAAATTTTATGCCTGCTAAGAATATCAAGTATATTTTTTCGGGCTAAAATTTCACAAGTAACTGTAAGTAGTTTTGCATTGTAAAGCTTCATCGAAATACCTCTGCAACATATTGGAATAGTCCGATCACTTCTTCTCCAGTATGAAGAAATACGGATATTGTAAATAGAATTGGCAGTGTGACAATAATGTTAAACGGAAAGGTTATTCCTAATGCAGATGTGATGTAAAGGCTCGGTTTTGCCTGAGGGATCGCATGGCGCAAAACTGCCGGAGCGGCGATAAATGAGGCACTGGCCATAAGCAATCCAAACATGACTGCGCCACCAATACTCAATCCCAGCATAGTTGAAACGACAACGCCAATTGTTCCATTGAATACAGGCACGATTATGGCAAATGCAGTAAGGAAGATGCCCACTTTTTTGATATCATCTAGTCTCTTGCCTGCTATTATTCCCATTTCAATCATGAAGATCACTATAGCCCCGGTAAACATTTCGTCAAAAACAATCCTGATTGAACCAAAACCCTCTTCGCCAATCATATAACCGATTACAATGCTTCCAAGAAGAATTACAATTGCTTTGCCAGTGATTGACTCATGTAGTACTTGGAAAAGTTTTGCCTGTGTTTGGCGCAAGCCCACATCAATACATGCCGAACCACCATCACCCTCAAATGATTTTTTCTTTGCTTTGATTTGTTTTGAAACTGCCATGTTTGTCAGGAAGATTGCCATGATGAACGCAAGAGGTTCCAACACTGCAAGTATTGCTGCAATGTATCCTTCTGAAGTCACGCCATGATTATTCAGAAATGACAGGCCCACTGAAAAATGAACCGCGCCAACAGCACCATAAGTTGATGCAAGTGCATACGAATCAAAAATGTTGAGCTTTCCTATCCTTCGTAAAATTTGATAATGATTTAGTGTAAACAGCAACGACAATCCGATTGCAACAAACATTGGAATCAGCATATTTTCAAATCCAGTGTTCCGCATTTCTATTCCTCCGTGCAGACCAATTGCAGCTAAAAGATAGATTGGTAGAAACTCCGATATTGCTTCAGGAATTTTCAAATCCGATTTTATTCGTGCGGCAACAATACCAAACAGGAAAAACAAAATGATCGGCGTTAATAAATTAGACCGAATCAGCTCCAATATTTCCATGCGTACCTCGCAAAAAATTTGCTCGAATAAAAACTAAGGCAGTTATTTATTATGAGAAGACATTCTAGCCTCAGACGGCCTGTGCTTTCCCGTGACTATGTAGTTAATGGCATCGCTCATGAAAACTGCATGATCCCCAATACGTTCAAGATATCTGAGCAGCAGGGCTTCGGCTAGTGCACAGCGAGTATTTTCAGAATTGATGAGTTTTGGAATTCGATCTCGATAAATTTTATCAATATCCTTCTCGTCTTCCTGGATCTTTACTGCCTTTCTGATATCAAGCTCGGCAAAAGACAAAACAGCCTCTTTTATCATGTGTTTTACCTTTTTTGACGACTGAATCAGGGACGCGTTCTTACATTCAGTCACATCTCCAAACAGGTCTCGTACAAGCGTTATGTCATAAGCATATCTGCCAAAACGTGAAAAGGCATAAGAGATTTCAGTAGAAGAGCGAATTAATCTAAAATCGTCAGCTACAGGCTGATACTTTAACAGCATGTCAAATGTCAGGTCTTCGACTTCAAAATATTTTAAGCGAATTGCGTCAGATAGTCCAAGAACTTTGATTTTTGTGTTTTTTCCATCCAGATAAGACTCTATAGCTAAAGTAATTGATTCAATTACCATGTCGCCCATCTCAGACATGATAAAGGATAATTTTTGTAGAGAGGGATCTATTAATCTAGGCATCATCCAAACTGGCCTTGAACATACTTTGCTGTTAGTTCATTCTGAGGATCTGTGAAAAGTTTCTTTGTTTCTCCAAATTCAACCAAGTCGCCCATATACATAAATCCGGTGTAATCAGAAACGCGAACTGCTTGCTGCATGTTGTGTGTTACGATTATGATGGTGTATTCTTTTTTCAGCTCGGTAATCGTTTCTTCAATTTTTTGTGTTGCAATGGGATCCAATGCAGAAGCTGGTTCGTCCATTAGCAACACCTCAGGCTGAATTGCAAGTGCACGTGCAATGCACAGCCTTTGTTGCTGGCCACCGGATAGTTCTATTGCAGGTTTTTTAAGATCGTGTTTTACTTCATCCCAAAGATATGCCATCTTTAGGGAATCCTCTACAATTTCACCAAGAATCTTTTTGTCTCTGACACCGTTTAGTTTGAGGCCGGATGTAACATTGTCATAAATTGACATCGTTGGGAAGGGATTTGGCTTTTGGAAAACCATGCCAACCTTCCTTCTGTGATAGATGGGATCAATTGATTTATCATAAAGATCAATCTCGTCAATCTTTACTTTTCCAACAACGGTCGCATTTTTTGTCATGTCATGCATTCTATTTAAGCAACGCAAGAAGGTTGTTTTTCCACAACCAGAAGGACCAATCAAAGCAGTAACAGAACGCTCCCTGAATTTCATCGTGATATTTTTGACGGCCTCAATTTCATCATAACTAACAGTCACATCTTCGGCAATCATCTTGTATTTTTTAGAATCCGGAGACACTGACAGAGTGGATGTAACATCAGATTGTGCCTTAGCACTAGATGGTTTTATAGTCAATGCCGTCAGTTTTTAGCTCGAACTCCGTTCTTAATTAGTTGTCCGAAAATATTACTCTTGTTTTTTCTATTTGCAAAAAAGTATCTCACACCTAGATTAATTCCTAGAATGATTATTATCAATACCAAGGCAGATCCCCAACCCTGAAGTTGGGCACTGTCATACGGTAAAAGAGAGAGCCTCCATATTCTCAAAGGCAGTGCGTCCATAGGAACATTCATGCCACTAAAGAACTGGCTGCTGCCAAGAATAGTCATGATCAATGGTGCAGTCTCGCCACCAATTCGTGAAACAGAAAGCAGCACTCCGGTAATCATACCGTTTTTGGCAGCTGAAATTACTATTCGAAATGTAATCACCCATTTTTTGAGTCCGAGTGCGGTTCCTGCTTCACGATAAGTGACCGGAACCATTTTGAGAGACTCTTCTGTGGTTCGGGCAACAATTGGAAACATGATCAAAGACAATGCAAAGGCGCCGGCCCAAACAGAAAAGTGTCCTAGAATTAGGACGATCATCAAAAATGCAAAGATGCCCAGTACAATTGACGGGAATTCCATAAAGACATCATTGAAGAATCTGATACTTTTTGCAAGATGGTTATCGCCATATTCAGAAAGAAATATTCCAGACATTACGCCTATCGGGACTCCGATCAAGCTAGATAGCCCAATTATGATCAGCGTTCCTTGAATTGCAGGCCCGATTCCGCCTTCGCCAGAGCCAATTGCGCCGGGAGTTTCAGTCAAGAATTCAATGCTGATGGCGGCGGCCCCGTTTTTGAAAACTTCAAACAGAATGCTACCTAGTGGAATAATAGCAACTATAACACATGTAAAAACAATTATTCGGACAATTTTGTCTACCAAAAGGCGTTTTTGCACATTTTGTTTGAAGAGTGCGCGATACTCTTGTCTCCTTTCATTTGCCGTGATCAATTGTTAATAGCGCCCTCTTTTACTTTAAGCATCCTTGTAACTAGAATATGAGCAACGATGTTGATGGCTATAGCAATCAGTAGCAATACCAATGCAACTCCGATGAGCGCAGGCAGATGTATTGATGCAGGTGATGCCTCAACAAATTCATTTGCAATAATGCTAGACATTGTTTGGCTTGGTTTGAAAAATGAAGATGGAATTGCTGCAATTCCAGTCGCATTTCCAATCAACATAGTTACGGCCATAGTCTCGCCAACTGCCCTGCCAAGCCCTAAAATTGATGCCCCAGTCAGACCAGTTTTGGAATACGGAAAAACCGCAAGCTTGAACATTTCCCATTTTGTAGCACCCAACATATATGCCGCTTCTTTTTGTTGCTGAGGTACTGCTTTCATAACTTCGCGGGAAACAGCAGATACCGTTGGAATAATCATGATTGCAAGAATGACGCTAGCTGTTAAGATATCAAGCCCAAATGGGGCACCTGAAAACAGAAAGATTGAATCGCCAAAATATGCATGAAGAGGTTCTTCGATCCAATCTTTAAAGTAAATCCTAAAAACAAACAAACCCCACAGACCGTAAATCACACTTGGGACTGCTGCCAGCAATTCTACAACAAATCCGAGGGGGCCTCCAATTTTTGCAGGAGCGTCAGAGATGAACATTGCAATTCCAAGGCTTAGTGGAACACCTATTGCCATGGCAAGGCCAGCTGTAACTAAAGTTCCAAGAATGTAGGGCAATGTGCCAAATGATTCACGTCCTTCCACAGCATTCCAATCAGTGCCAGTGACAAATCCCAAACCCTCCTCTTCCCAAACAGGATAGGATTCAGAGGTTAGCTGGAAAACCAGCAGGGCTATCATGACTAGGACATAGATACCTGCAATGGTAGCGCCAACCCTAAATATCTTATCAGATACAGGTATGCGGCCAGGTCTTTCAGGCTTGAGTTTGTTGCCAATCACAATTTTTCGGAGCTAATATCGAGTAATGTAGCCTATGATCATATTTTATGAGAAGAACATAGTTCTATATAGATCCACAACTAAATTCTAAATAATAAAATTTTAGAAATAAATGATATTGGAAGTTGTAGAAGACTCAAAGCAGACACGACGAATGCAATTAAGCGGCGGTTCAACGTATATCATCTCCCTTCCAAAAAATTGGATTGAAGGATTAAGGATCAAAGCAGGAGACAATGTCACAATTGTTAAAAATTCAAATCAGACATTAACACTAATCCCAAAAGAGAGAACATCAGAGGATAAAAAGACAACAGCGGTGATTCTATTTAGTCAAAAGGATTCAGGAGATACCGTAAAGCGAAAGATTATCTCAGTATATTTGGCTGGTTACAAAACCATCAAAATCAAAACTAAAGGAGTGAGGATTCCAGTAAGGCATTCACGCGATGTTAGGGAACTAGTTCGTTCTACTATGATCGGTACAGAAATTGTTGAGTCTAGTTCAGAATCTATGATCATTCAAATCTTGACAAGATTGCCAGAATTATCGTTTGAAACAGCACTCAAGAGAATGCATCTCATGGCGAGCAACATGGTAATTGAGGCCATGGAGGCAGTCGAAGAAGTTGATACATCCCATGCCAATGATGTTGTAAATATGGACGATGAAGTGGATAGGTTCGGACTGTATATGAGAAGAAACTTGGTTCTAGCAGTGGAAAATGAAAGCATACTTCAAGATATGGGGTTAAGAAAGGCTTCAGATTGTTTAGGATACAGGGCAATCATAAGTAGGATTGAAAGGATTGCAGACCATGCTGCGCTTATTGCCAAAAGAACAAAATTTGTAAACGGCAAAATTGATTCAAAAATTTTCATCAAGATAAAAAAATTGTCAGACAAATCACTAGAGGTTTTTGAAAAAGCAATTACAGCAGTTCAAGAGCAGGATTTTGAGAAGGGAGAGCAAGTTGCTGAGAGGGTGGGCAGAGTAATTGACGAAGAAAAACAGATCATGAGTAAGATCAAAAGAACTGAAAAAAATGTAACGATTATCAGATTTATTTTAGAAGATTTGAGACGAATTGCAGAATACTCTATCGATATTGCTGAGGTGGCCATAGACGAAAATATTCAAAACATCATCACAGAAGAGTAATTTTTAGAAAAGCAGTAATTTTACGCCTAAGAATGCAAAGAATTGTCTCATTTGTCAAAAACGTGGCGGCCATGTGGGATTTAACGAGTCAGACATCATGAGGAAATGATTGAATGTTTTTCAGATATGGTGTTGCAAATGAGCGTGGATAGTTCATCAGACGTCCCATATGTATAGTTACGAGTATAAATTCATCCGGATCACTTTATAGATACACGTAGTGACTTGGTCTAAAGTTGGAACACAATGAATAGTATTCTCTAGCCAAGTAGTCTGTCAAGATGTTCCAACATGTAACCTAGACACTACGCATAGGACACATACGACGCATATTCTCATGTCTATCAAGAACTAGCCTGCTTTACACCTTATTTTGCAAAGCCATTTCTAGTCAAGAGCATGATGAATTTCATGCATTAGCTCTATGCCCAGATGCTCTAGTCAGAACCGATTCTGACAGATTCCAGGCAGGATTATGAAACAACTAAAACTGGCAATCCTGAAAACTTGGCGCAACAGAATAAAACCATTCCAGAAGATAAAGAAAAGAAAAGGATTAGATTTTGAGGATTCCTTCTTTAATTAGGAATTGCAGTCCGTTGATGTATTCTTGATCAGAAATCAATCCTTCTGACCACCATTTTGCGTTATCTCTAATCCATTTTGGAATTTCTAGGGTTCCGGAATTTGCAGATGCCTCATAGTTCCAAAGAGGTTCTCCATCATAGGTAACTTTGCTCAAACCTGTTTTGCCTAGCTCAACTACCTTATCTGCAAGTGGGACATACAATAGGCTGGATGAGAATTCCTGACCATCAGTAATCATCCAATGAATCAAGTGGATTATAGCTTTTGCTTGTTCTTTGCTATCAGTTACTGGTTTTAGATCATCATATACTAGAATGTATGTGAAACTTGCAAGAGGATATGAATCGGTACCAGGAGCATTTACCAATGAAACGCCAACCCAGCTCTCATCAGCTGCTGGCAGAGAGTCTGCAACACCGCTTGAAGCGGCAGAAATGCTGTCTAGAGTCGGTTCGACAAATGTCGATTTGTCAGCATTTTGAATTGAGGCATAGGACATCCCAGTTTGGAATGCATAAGCAAGCTCGATATATCCAATTGAGTATTCTGTAGATTTTACAATGCCTGCAACGCCCTCATTTCCTGCAGCAGCTAGGCCACTTGGCCATGGAACAGACTTGCCTTTTCCGATTTGCTCATCCCACGTAGGACTTACAACTGAAAGATAATCAGTGAAGATGAAAGTAGTTCCAGAACCGTCTGATCTGTGAGCAGTCACAATATCTTTGTCTGGAAGATTCAAATCAGGATTCTCTGCCGTTATAGCAGGATCATTCCATTTTGTGATTTCTCCCAGAAAGATTCCGGCAACTACGTCAGCAGTTAACCTGAGTCCCTTGTTTGGAACTTCAGGGATGTTGTAGACTAGCACTACACCACCAACTGATTCTGGAATGTGTAATGTACCCCAGGCAAATTCTCTTTCGGGTTCACTCATCGGTTTATCTGATGCTGCAAAGTTCACAGTTCTTTCAATGTGTTGCTTAATCCCGCCACCACTTCCAATCGACTGGTAGTTTAGATTTACGTTATCGTACAAGTCATTGTATTTGACTCTCCACAAGTCAATTAATGGGAACGGGAATGTCGCACCAGCAGCAGTAATATTATGTTCTAGGTCGTCGACAGGCGGGTCCGGCATTGAATCTGCATTTGTGCTCAATGGAGGCGCTATTGCAACCAGAGCTGCAATCAACAGTAACGATGTCATCTTTGTTCTCATTGGAGTCACATGATTCAGAATTTATTTACAAATAGCAATAATAGATTACGGAAAAACAGTACATCTCTGTTAACTATATAGAAGCTATCTATCCTCACAGCTTACTAAAACATCAGTTACAGAATAAGGATAGCAGCGATCAGGATCGGCCCCTCCATTGAGGAGGTCAGATCCAGAGTGTGAGTAAATTACATCGATTCCAGAATCGCCTTTTAGGACATCATCGCCAGAATTCCCCTTTAGGACATCATCGCCGCCACTGCCGGAGATGATGTCATTGCCTGCTCCTCCGTATATGCAGTCATCACCTAGGCCACCTGAAATCACGTCATCTCCAGATAGTCCAAAGATAAGATCATTGCCATCAGTGCCAACTATTGCATCATCAAATTCTGTTCCTTCAATGAAGTTATATTCAGAAGCATTTTTTCCACATGCAACAACATTTACTGTTTGATAGGCATTTGATGTGTGGCCGCTGTTGTCAAATGCAACCCATATAATATTTGAGATTCCCGGAGAAAAGAGTTCAGGTGCATTGTTAATTAGTGCTTTGATCCCACTAGCATCAGAAGCAGTGGCGTTTCCAATGTTTACGCTTGTCAATCTACCGGTAGCCTCGACAATTAGAGATTCAGGAGCGATGATTTCAGGTTTTGTTTGATCAATTGTTTCCCTTTCAATTACATGTTCAAAATGCAGAATTGTATCTTCAGAAGGCTCATAAAATTCTGTCTCAAAGGCCTGGATTTTATGAGTAGACGAATCAACGATCAGTAGTTCGCCGTTAATTCCAAGTTCAATATCAGAAACAGTGACAAAGGAATCAGGAAATGGGCCGATTGTTTTAACAGGGGTCAGTAACAGAGGCGACTCTGGAGATAAATGTAAGATCCTGCCATTGGCACTATTTACTACAAATAGGCCACCATTTGGATCAGCTGCAATTGCCTCAGGAGAGAACACATACTCATTATAATAGTAGGAAAGAGATTCTAGGAAAACTCCATCAGAAGAGAATTTTTCAATTTTTTTGTTTCCCCCATCAGTAACATAAACATTGCCTTGCGAATCGATTGCAATACCTATGGGTAGGACAAATTGTCCCTCACCTAAACCACTCGAGCCAAATGAGGATATGAGTTCTCCGTCGGTGGAGAATACCTGGATTCGTTGATTTCCGGTATCAACGACGTAGATCTTGTTGTTGTAAACTGCAATACCGTTTGGGAAGAACAGTTCTCCATCATAACTCCCCTTCCGGCCCCATTCTAAAACAAATTCGCCATCTAAACTGAATTTTTGAATTCTGTGGAGGTCTCTATCTGCAACAAATACAGAGTCGTCACTTACCGCAATTCCTGCAGGATAGTAAAAGCCACCGGGGTGCTTTCCACTAGAACCCCAATCAAGTATGTAATCACCGTTGCTTTGGAATTTTTGAACTCTTTTAGTTCCCAAGTCATTTACATAGACATTTCCGTCTTGGTCTACTGCAATTTGTAACGGATTGACAAACTTGCCAGGTTGAGTTCCAAGGGATCCCCATTTACCAATTTCTTCATAGTCAGTCATTCCAGATGAATTCTGAGTAAAGGAATTAACTAACAGAAATACCGAAAATATTGAAAGGGCCAGATACAGTTTCAACAATCAATAGTTTCAAAATTGAGGAAACATTACCAAAGTTAGCTAATGTTGCAGTTCTTGTCAATTATGTTAAAAGGGTTTGTTTGTCTCACGAGTAAATACATAGCTTGCAAGCCCAGCCATTGCGAGTACAAACATAGAGATTATCCCTAGGCTTAAAATTATTGAGATTCCGCCATCAGAGATGCCAGTCATCATTTCACGAACCAGCAATACAGTGTATGTCACAGGATTTAGTTTTGCAGCTGTGGCAAGCCAATCAGGCAATAACTCCAGAGGAAATAGGGCGGGACTGAGCATAAACAGTGGCATTCCAAGAAAATTTATCACGCCCCAAAAGGTCTCTTGAGATTTTGCAGTAGATGCTACCATTACAGAGATTCCAGAAAAGCCCAAAGAAAACAGAATGACAATTGCCATAATTGGCGCGATCATTATCGGGTTAGGAAGAGTAACACCAATAGCTAATGCAATTCCTAGAATCAAACTAGCTTGCAAAGCTGCAATTAGTGAAATTGCAGACATCTTTCCCAGTGCAATTGCAGAACGAGAAATTGGTGAGGACAATGCCTTGTTCATAAATCCGTGGCGTCTATCCCACAGCGTATTCACGCCGCCAAAGATGCTTGTAAAAATTGCAGTCAGTACAATCACACCAGGCGCCATAAACTCAATATACTCGCCTTCAAATCCAACTGATTGGATCAAAGGCTGAGTTCCAGAAAAAGTATTTCCGATAACCACAATCCAGATTGCAGGTTGAATTAATCTAATTAGAACACCACTTCTAGATTTTTTGTATCGTTTTAATTCTCGCCAGAAAATTGTATATACATCGTACGCTAGCATATTCATGTATACATCTCCTTCATTTTTGCGCGTTCCCGCTTCCTGTTAAATGTTGAACATCGTCACGCATTTCATGTCCGGCATATAAGATAAAGACATCATCAAGAGTGGGTTTTGTTAGAGAAATAGAAGCAACTTTTATTGAGAGATCATTTGTAATCTGGAAAATTTTTGGAATTACTTCTGTTCCATTTGATGCAAACATGGTAAACTTGTTCTGATCATGGCTTATCTTTGAGACATGTTCTAATTTTTCGAATTCGGGTTGAACGGATTCAGGATTTTTATAATTGTCTAAAATAATTGTGATTACCTCATGTCCCACTGCATTTTTCATGTTTTCGGGAGAATCGATAATTTGGATTCTCCCGCCATCAATAATTCCAATTCGATCGCACAACTGATCCGCCTCTTCCATGTAGTGGGTAGTAAGAAAAATTGTCATGTCAAATTCTTCACGAATTTTCTTGATGTATTCCCAGATCTTCCTCCTAGTTTGGATATCTAGGCCAACTGTAGGCTCGTCTAAGAACAAAACCTTGGGGCGATGCAATAACCCACCGGCAATATCTAGCCGTTTTCGCATTCCACCAGAATAGGTCACAACGGCCTCGTTTTGTTTGTCAGTCAGCTCTATCAAATCCAAAACATCGTCAATTCTAGAATCAATTTTATGAGTTGGAATGTGATTAAGCTTTGCTTGAAGAAGAAGGTTTTCTCGTCCTGTCAGATATTCATCAACAGTTGTCTCTTGTTGAACATATCCAATTCTCTCCCTAACCTTTTTTGGATTTTCTGATACGTCAAATCCTGAAATCAGTGCCTTTCCAGAAGTTGGCCTTAACAAAGTTGTAAGAACCATCATTGTAGTACTTTTTCCAGCCCCGTTTGATCCTAGGAACCCAAATATTTCTCCAGTTTCGACTGTAAATGAGACATCGTTGACTGCAGTCACATCCCCAAATGATTTTACAAGAGATTGTGTTTCTATCGAATGCAATATTTTGAACGTTTTTTTCAATTATAAATTGCTAAGTATTGATTCAGTCAATCAGTCTTCCCAGACGTAGTGATCCCGATTGACAATCACTTATCATTTTGTCAAAAGACGGACCCGGTTAAGTCGCCACGAGTATTCTCAGCAACATCTCTGACACGTTTGCCCCTCTCCGTCCCATGTCAGGAAGCACGTCATCAGCGTACTTATGATTAACAATCACTTATCATTTTGTCAACAAAGACTGATCGAAAGGCATGGATCGCAGTACGTCCTGCATACTCCATGGTTAAATCAAAAATAACACTTGCCGAATGCGGTTTCCTCAGGGGCATCGGTGCGGCGCGGCTGCGCCGGATGCACAAAGAGGAGAGGAATCCCAAGGCAAGGGACAGGCTGCTGTCATACGCCATGAGAAAGGAGGGAATGCCGGTGTACGCCATAGCTGACTCCCTTAACAAGCCGTACTCTACCATACGCGACTGGCTGGGGCGGGCAGTAAAAAACGGCCTTGGCGGCATATACGACGAGACAAGGGGAGTAGAGTATGCCGTCGTCAGCATATACGACATACTGCACAGGATGGGCTTCTCCTCTCGCGCAGGCCGGGGCCAAGACACCCAGAATCAGCCTCAGAATCCGCACAAACGGCGTTTAAAAAAAAGCTAGAAGGGAGGTGAGATACCATGCCGCAAGGTGATACAGGCCATGCACTTGACGAGGCATCCCACATCACAGGGTGGAACACCCAGAACGGGCGGTACCCGGTCGGCAGCTCTCTGTACCATCACAACATTGTCTTAGTTAAGAGAGGTGGAACACCCAGAACGGGCGGTACCCGGTCGGCAGGCCGGTGACAACACCTGTCAGCCTGTCAGGAAAAAGATTCCACTCGTTTGGCGCACTGCACTGGGAGGTTTGTGTGCCGGTTCGCAGAGAGGGCCAACAGTGGGAGATTTATCGCGTTTCTGGAGGCAACTGCTCGATCCGCTCGTATTGCTGAGTCTGGGTTGGGGGCCAACAACGAGAGATTTATCGCGTTTCTGGAGGAGCTGCACCGCAGGTTCGGCAAGGTCCTGATATACCTTGACAACACAGGATGGCACAAGTCTGTTGCGGTAAAGGAATATCTTGACGATCACGGAGGCGATGTCGTGTTGAGGTACCTCCCACCGTACACGCCGGAGATCAACCCGGTGGAGGTACAGCGACGCTCCATCCGCAAGGCCACAGGCAACAGACTGTACGAAAGCACAGATGAGAGGAAGTAGTCGATTCGTACAATGCTGGAGAACGGCGAGGTCAGGTCTGTCAAGATGAGTAGATATCTAACCTAGGCACTACGCAGGCATGATGGCAGGCGTAATGTCTGCAATCCTCACAAAAAATTTAAGGGCCAAAATAAGAAGTGCTCTAATGAAAGGGCTTTGTCAAAAATGTCACTCTTCAAATGTAGAAATCGCAGTGATTGAAGGAATTCCAGTTTGTGAAACGTGTGTCAAAAAAGCAGAGTGAGTATTATTTGAAGACTCTTGTTTTTCTCTTCAAAAAACCATTGTTTGATCTACGTCCACATCCATACTCACATTCCGTA
>RKRY01000012.1 GCA_007571135.1 Candidatus Nitrosopumilus sp.
CGTGCATCAGTAATCTGAATGATGTAATCCTGTCCTCCGTCACTTCGTCTTAGAATTTGATCAAGGAGCGGCCCTGTTTGCTGAGCGGTGTTTTTGGGCACCCCCCCACCCAATTCTAAAATTCCTGATTTCTTTGAATCGTAAAGGATTGCGGCCTGCTCTATGATCTCCCTGACAAAATCTAGGTTGTAATTTTTGCCGCCTAATCTGTGTACTGCTAGGTTTAGTGCCAGCGACGAATCTTTGATTGTAGAAATGTATACCGGCACATCATATTCGTAGGCAGCAGTCACAAAACTCTTTTCTGGGAATTTTGAATTCTCCTTACTTATCCTCCCCATCCGATTGCAAAATTCTGCTGTTGTAAACGGTTCGTCTGGAAAATCCTCTCCAAACATTCCCTGAATAACTTGGTCCTGAACTTCCAGCGTCTCATAAAATTTGATATATACATCCCTGATCCTGACAATCTCCTTTTCATACAATTTCATGTCGTCTACATCAAAACTGCCCTGCTTGACTGGCAACCCCCATGCAAAGTGATCCTCATGATATACGTTTGCCCCCGTTGTAACTATCCAATCAACAAAGCCTCTCTCGATCAACGTTTTGATAATTCCGCCAAATCCTACCGGAGTCATGGCGCCTGAAACTGTAAGGCAAATGGTTGCATTCTCTTTAATCATCTTTGCATAAAGTCTTGCAGCTTCCCCCAGCTGTCTTCCATTAAAGCCAGAGCCTGCAAAAACATCCACAAGCTGTCCGATTGTCATGTTTGGCTCTAACTTGATGTGTGGAATGTCTTTCCCGTGGAATTTATGCGGATCCAATTTAACAAAAATTAATTTCTGTTGTAATTAACACTTGCGCCATCTTCCGCGGTGTTTTCTGAAATTATCATTTATGTACTGATAATGTAAACTAACTCTAAATGGATATAGTTGATTTGCATGATCCATCACGAGTTTCTCGGACTCCCAACAAGGTCAAAGTTTTGTTTTCAGGAAAATTCGTTCAAGATGAATTTACCGTAACTAAAGTGGAGCTAAGGCTGTATAGTGAAAGAACAGATAAAAAATTGGGCGTTTACTCCTTGATTACGTCCTTTGTACAGACTGATTTGGGCTCAGTCGAAATGATTTATGATGAGGGATTTCGAGGAGAAAACCCTCTGACTCTGGCATCAGACTTTCTGACTCATGCCCTTGGAATCTCAGGTCTGGTCTTGCGTTCTGTAATTTCATTGCGTGGAAGACGATGACCGTTACCGGATTTGTCTATATGTTGTTTGGTTGACAAATTGGTTTGTTTGTCCTGCCCCAATGATCATTGCCAATAGGCCATGGCGTGTTGTTTTTCTGATCCTCTGATGCAGGCATGTTCTCACGGTTGAAGGCATTCATTCCCAAACATGCCATTAGGATTCGTCCCATGATCGCATTCTCAAAACGCAGGCCTGAATTATCTCGACTTGCCGCGCTGTCTCTTTTTAGGCGGGGATATCCGACGAGTCAGCTGATATCCTCCTCCGGGTTCGCTTGGATCTGGACGGGATGATCCGGACAACCTCGATCAAAACATCTCCCTTAAATAACTGTCAGTGATACAGACTATATGGCATTGCTGCCACTATTAGTATTGACTGCATCCTATCTTGCATGTGACGCATACGAAAGATATGTGCCACCACAACAAAAACAAAAATGGGAAAACGCTGTAAAGGTACATCATGGCGAGGCTGGTCTTTTGATGACAGCTGCAGGAATTCTAACAAAATCCCCAAACCTGATCTCTTTGGGAGTCGGCTTGGCGTTGCATGATCGCAAGGATTACAAAAAATGGTTTACCGGTGATAAAAGAAGTCAGTTGACGCATCAAGTGTGAAAATGAAAAATTAGTTAGAGCCACTTTTACATGGGGTTTTTGAGGCAATAACAAGGAGTGTGACGTGCCGTGCTAGTTGAGACGGTTGCAATTGACGCCCCTGACTCATTCAACTTGTCCCTGTTCAGACTGCTTGCCTGCTATACAAAACCCGTTTGCCTCCTGCCTCGAGTACCGGGCCCGATGCGCACCGAGATGAGCATCGGAAATACGGACACGTGGGTCTGGAAGACACCACTGGGTCTGCCACCGGGTACGGGGCATTTGATGAGGCTACCGTGGATGACGCGTAATTGGCAAAGTCCGTTTTGACAATTTCAACCAACTATACAATATTTATCATGTTGCTGAAAAATATACAGTATGTAATCCGTGATCTTCCATTTTTCTACAAATTCTTTCATGTGACTCAACCGGTTACTGGGCAAGTCATAAGAGACCATGGCATGCCTGCCTCAGTCATGACGGACCGCGGCAGCCGCTCCATGCAAGCAAGATGGTCGGGAGGCGATGCCGGAGGCAAATTAGGGATGAATCTAGTAGATCTAGGGATGTGCCAGACACTGGCAGGCGTGACCCGTCACCAGACAAGCGGTAAGCTGGGGCACCTGTACGGCAAGATGCAGTGCAGGCTGCACCTGCCCGGGGAGACGATGATGGGAAGAGCGATCCTGCGGACCTGTTCATGCAGTGATACGATGCGACCGGCCATATGTCACTTGACTGGGACACCCCGGAGACGCCGGTACGGCGTTTGCAAGAATGATGCCACCCAAGGGGAAAACCGTGATAGGAAGGCAGACGGAGAGGAACACCATGCAGGATAGGGGGCGAACTACTTTCCGTATTCCACACTCGCATATCGAAAGTGAAAAGATTTAATTCGATTGTCCTTCCTGTTGGAAACTGTGAGAATACTCCAGCTTCACTGTGACAGCATAGAATACACTCCTACAAAAAAGGAGATCAAATCTGCTGAAGATATTGATAATACTGATACCAAAAGGTTAGAAGAAGTGGTAGTGGCATTTGTCGCAATAGAGGATGGTGATGATTCTTCAGTTGCACAAGATGCAATTTCACAAATCAAATCCTCTATGGGGAAAATCGGTTGCAAAAAATTACTACTGTATCCGTATGCCCATCTGAGTTCTAATCTTGCAAAACCTT
>RKRY01000141.1 GCA_007571135.1 Candidatus Nitrosopumilus sp.
GCTAGAGAATACTATTCGTTGTGTTCCAATTTTAGGCCAAGTCACTACGTTGTGCACAATCGCAATGGGGAGTCGATCCACCATGCTGCTGTTACGCCGAGGTGGTTTTCATGTGTTCAACAGACTAGCTACATGTGAGATAAAGATCGTCAAAATGAGCGATATTTATCGTAAACACTGCGTACAGTCCCTTCGAGCCGACCACATGATTAATCCTGAGATCAGTTCCTCAGCTTTATCTTGCTGAAGGGTAAGACCCCAAAGTCTTCATGAAGATTGTCTCCCGCTTGATGCTCTTTAACATCGATAAAATACCTGCATTCTCTTCATGCCCCTCAAAATCTACATAAAAGTTGTATTCCCATGCACCACCCTCTTTGACGGGCCTTGATTCTATCTTTGTCAGATTCACATTGTTTTTATTAAAATTTTCAATTATCTTAAACAGCGATCCGGGTTCGTGCCTTATAGAAAAGATTATCGAGGTCTTGTCTCTGCCTGATTCAGGCGACCTGCCTCCTGACAATACCAGAAATCTGGTATAATTGTTGAGATTATTTGCAATCTTTTCAGCTATTATTGGAACTTGATACAGGAACGAGGCGGCCTTGCTGGCAATACATGCGCAATTGCTCTTGTTTACCTCCTTGACGATCTTTACGCTGCCTGCAGTATCATAAGTTGGAATCGTCTTGAGATTCTTCTCTTCGATGAACCTTCTGCACTGTCCTAAAGCCTGCGGATGGGAATATACGGTATCAACTTTATCAATACTTCCACTTCCAATCAGACAATGTTCTATTCTGTGATATATCTCCCCCGTAACATTTAGTGATGTTGAATAAAGCAGGTCATAACTCTCTCCTACGCTTCCCTCGATTGAATTTTCAACAGGCAGTACCACAAAATCTGATTCTCCTTTTGTCGTAGTCTCCAGCGCTTCAGCAAACGTGCTGTGTGGTACTGTTATGATGTCCTCGTTGAAAAATGATTTTGCAGCCGCCTCACTGTACGCGCCTAGCTCTCCTTGGAACGATACCTTGGTCATCTCTAACCTCTCAGGTTAACAAAATCGCCATTTCCAAAGTTTGTTGAAAGTTTTCTTTCATCAATCCATGAGCACTCGGTGCATTTTATCGCATCCCGCATCTGCACTACTCTCTTTCCACATTTTCTACATTTTGTAAATAACACTCCAAACTCTGGTTCCATGATTGTGGCGTGAATCGTTCCGTTTAGGTGATTTACAATCTTTAATGCGACAATATCGCCTACTAGGGCAACATTCTTTTTCCTGATGCTTCTGATTGGGCAAACACATTCGACCTTGGCCGCTGTTGGATTTCCGTTTATAAACTCAATTGTTACTGCAATCATCGATGACATTACCGCCGCAACTGATCCAATCACCACATCCCCGACCCTGGGAATTGACAGCATTTTGGGATGCCTCACATTTGCAATTCTGGCAGATCCGTCGATATCCTTCTTGCCAATGGTTGCTGCCCTAACCATGTCTCCATCATCAAATGTGTTGTATCCGGCCTCGTACTCTTCAATGGATGCTATCTTGTCTCCGGGAAAAATCGCATTTTCAGACATGCAGTAACTCCTGACTTTGTGATTATAATTGTTTATGGTGCGGAGATCTGATAAGTCATATATCCGTAAAAAATTCTGCAAAAATAATGAAGGCCCTGGTCTACGATGAGTATGCAGTAGATGATGACTATTCAAGAATTTTAAAGATAAAGGACGTCCCTGAACCCGTACCCAAGCCAAACGAGGTTGTCTTTCGAGTAGAGGCAGCAGCTCTGAACTATGATGATATCTGGGGAATGAGGGGAAAGCCCCTGGCAATTCCATTGCCGCACATCTCTGGCACCGATGCTGCAGGAAAAGTAACTGCCGTGGGACATGACGTGAAAAATTTCAAGATAGGCGATAGGGTCGTCTCTCATGGAAACATGTCCTGTAGGGCTTGCAAGTCATGCACCGGCGGAAAAGAATACAATTGCAAGCAAAGAAAAGTTTGGGGATTTGAGACAGGACCGCTTTGGGGGGGATACTGCCAGAAGACCCACCTGCCCGAAGTCAACGTAGTCAGGATTCCGGAAAACGTCTCTTATGAGGAGGCCGCCGCCGCATCAATGACGCTTCTTACGTCTTGGCACATGCTAGTTGGAAGGGCAAAAATTCATCCTGGACAGGTAGTGCTCATCATGGGTGGCGGTTCAGGCGTTGGAAATTACGGAATTCAGATTGCCAAGTTATTTGGCTGCACAGTAATTGCAACTGCAAGTCCGGACAAGCTTGACAGGCTACTTGAACTTGGGGCCGATTATGCCGTCGATCATAGGCAGGAGGACTGGCACAAGAAGGTCCGCTCCATTGCTAAAAGACTCCCAAAACCATTTGGTGATGTAACCGGAGTCGATGTGATCTTTGAGCATATTGGCGGCTCTCACTGGAACAAGGAACTGACCATGCTCAATTATGGCGGAACAATTGTTACAACCGGTGCGACTACGGGTTATATGGCAAAGACTGATCTACGCCATATCTTCTTTAAGGGAATCAACATTTTGGGCTCGACCCAAGGCACGAGGGCAGAATTAGAACAAGGCCTGTACTGGATGTCACAAGGAAAGATAAAATCCATTATTGACTCTGAATATCCTCTGGATAGAGCTGCACAAGCACATACTAGAATGCTCAAAGGAAAGGGCATGTTTGGCAAGATCATCATGAAGCCGAATATGTGATTCTTTGATGTGATCCAAAAGGCTAGTTCTGTTTTAGAAGGTAAACATGACGCATAGTGTTCACGGTAAACTTTCAACCGCAAAATACCGATATCATTACCTGAAAGATCCCTGCCATTTTAGAGCCATTTAGTGAATTTATCACATCTGGAAGGAATTCTGAAACATATTTTAGACATGACACTGTATGTGTATGGCTGAGCAAAATATGCGTAGTGTCTACGTTAGATAAGAGCTTATCTTGACGTGTCCGACTTCACCGTTATCCCGCATTGCACGAATCGACTCGCTCCCGCTGTCTGCCCTGTCTGCAAACCGGCAGACAAACCTCCTTGTGCAACGCGCCAAGCGGGTGGAACCTTTTTCCTGACAGGCTGACAGGTGTTGTCACCGGCATGCCAACCGGGTACCACCCGTTCCGGGTGTTCTACCCTATGATGTAGGATGCCTCATCCATGGAAATGACCGTGTATCCCATTGCCGCGTGGCGTCTTATGTCCTTCCAGCTTTTTTTAAACGCATTTTGTTTGGATTCTGAGTCTACCTTTGGGTGTCCTGACCATGGCCTGCGTGATGAGAAGCATCCTGTGCAACAGATCATACATGC
>RKRY01000070.1 GCA_007571135.1 Candidatus Nitrosopumilus sp.
TGGTGGATCGACTCCCCATTGCGATTGTGCACAACGTAGTGACTTGGCCTAAAATTGGAACACAACGAATAGTATTCTCTAGCCTAGTCTGCCAAGATGTTCCAATAGGTAACCTAGACACTACGGAACCGGCCCTGGTGTTGAAAGACACCCTTACAGAAAGGTGGTTGTGCCGGGGAACTTTTAGCCGACACTATAGGCAGGGTTATGCAAACAGACTAGAACAACACAAAAGCTTATAATTAATCCCAATCCTTTTCAACAGGGTTTCATTGGAATTCAAAGAGGGATTAACTTTTGACGACGTGCTTCTTGTACCCAGATATTCAGATATTACGAGCCGAAGTCAAACCGATCTAAGCACTAAATTATCACGAAATATCTCAATCAACATTCCCTTTGTTAGTGCAAATATGGATACTGTGACAGAGTCCTCCATGGCAGTCGCAATGGCCAGGGCAGGGGGCGTTGGAATCATTCACCGATTTTTGACTATTAAGGAGCAGGCAAACGAAGTCCTAAAGGTAAAACGCTCCGGAAGCGTAATGATTGAAAATCCATATTCGATCGACGCTGACAAATCCGTTGATGATGCACTTGTGATTGCCAAAGACAGGGATATCTCCGGGCTTTTGGTAGTAGATTCTGACTCAAAGCTAATCGGCATTATAACTGAAAGAGACCTGCTTTTTGCAAACCAAAGTGACAGGATTTCTGATGTAATGACCAAGGATGTAGTTACTGCAAATGTCGGCGTTTCATTGGATGAGGCAAAACGGATCCTGCATAAGCATCGAATTGAAAAATTGCCCCTGGTTGATGAATCTAGAGCAATAAAGGGCCTAATTACTAGCAAAGACATTACAAATAACACCGATTATCCAAACGCATCAAAGGACAAGAAGGGCAGGCCTTTGGTTGGTGCGGCAGTTGGCGTGAAAGGGGATTTCTTGGAGAGGAGTGAGTCCCTATTGGATGCAGGAACTGACATTTTGGTAGTTGATATCGCTCACGGTCATAGCCAAAATGCAATCAGTACCGTAAAGAACATCAAAAAGGCATTTCCTGATTGCGAGCTGATTGCAGGAAATGTTGCAACTGCACAGGGTGCCGAGGATTTAATCAAGGCAGGCGTTGACGCGGTAAAGGTCGGGGTAGGTTCCGGTTCAATCTGCATTACAAGGGTGATCACCGGTTCCGGGGTTCCGCAACTTACAGCAGTAATAGATTGTGCAAAAGTCGGCCATGATCACGGAATTCCAATCATTTCAGATGGCGGAACTAGAACGTCGGGTGATGCAACTAAGGCTTTAGCTGCCGGTGCATCCTCTGTGATGGTTGGCAGCATGCTTGGTGGAACCGACGAATCTCCCGGAACCGTATTGACCAAAAACGGCAAACGCTTCAAGGTTTATCGCGGCATGGCATCACTAGCTGCTTCTATTGGCAGAAGATCAAAGGAGACAGGCTCGATGTTGCTAGACGATGATCTTAATGATTATGTTGCAGAAGGTGTCGAGGCGATGGTCCCCTACAAAGGAACCGTCACCGATATTTTAAAACAACTCAGCGGAGGCGTCCGTTCCGGCCTCAGTTATTGCGGGGCCCATACGATTCCTCAAATGCAAAAGAATGCGGAATTTATCAAAATGTCAAGGGCCGGATTTGCAGAAAGCCAGCCTCACGATGTTTCTTTGATGTAGTTAATTTTTTAAACAGCGTTTAGGACAAATTAACTGTGCTATCAAAACGAACCGTCATTGGTTTGGTTATCGGCTCTGCAATAATAGGGATTGGTGCCTTGTCTTTAATTCAGCATATTGGAACAATTATCATTGATGAGGAGCACTATGTAAAAATTGGGGAATCAACATTTTACACGATTCCCGCACCAGGCGGTTCCAACCAATACCTGAAAATTTCTGGAGACGTCTTTAATGTAACAATGTCAAGCCCCGGTCAAGGACTGCAGATTCCAGAGACGGTCTACAAGAGTGAGGCGGAACTTGAATGGGCACACCTGGAAGATGGGGAGACGAGCATCAGAATTGAAAATACCGGCAATAAAGAGTTGTTGATCACAGGGACCCTGATTAGAAGCTCGGATCCAATCTGGCTTACTTATGATCTGATGGTAATTATCTCCGGAATGGTGATTATCGGATTTAGTATGGGCTTTACCCTAAGAAAGCCAAAAGGCTTTTGAACTTGTTCCAATAGGCTGTATCACCAGGGCGGTTCCAAACAAGCAAACAAGACAGTTGCGGCGTTCCCTTTCATGCGATGCTTGCTGCAATTCCTATGATCTGCAAGTTCGGTGATGATTCTCCGGTAAAACCGGGCAGTTTTGCCTTGTCTTCTTCTTTCCCACCAAGAGAGGGGGGAGGGGGAGGAGATTCGTTACTTTGACAGAGATTTGGCAATGGAGATTGCGGCTTTGGCAGAGCCAACATTGTGAGTTCGAATGACATCAGCCCCGTTTAAAACAGATATTGCTTCTGCTGCAATGGTTCCAGATAGACGATCAGATGGATCATCTTTTTTCAGAATGCTGCCGATAAAGGATTTGCCCGAGACTGAAACCAGGATTGGAAATCTTCCCCTGACTTTATTTAGATTTTGAATTATCAGGAGATCACGGGCAACCCAATCAGATGAGATCCTTGTAAAAAATGGGCCCTTGCCGGTTTTACGAAAGAATCCAATGGCAGGATCTACCACAATTTTTTGAGGCGAAACACCGGATTCTTTTGCAATTTTGACGCTCTGCCCGATT
The DNA here is from genome assembly GCA_007571135.1 of Candidatus Nitrosopumilus sp. Taxonomy (GTDB): domain Archaea; phylum Thermoproteota; class Nitrososphaeria; order Nitrososphaerales; family Nitrosopumilaceae; genus Nitrosopumilus. Next base: position 2,777 of record RKRY01000070.1, read on the forward strand.
AGCTGCCTTGTTTTTTTCAGGTGATCTCCCAAGACTGCTTTGGCACTAAACGCACACAGGATCAGATCCGGACCATACTTGGAAACAACGCCCTTCATGAGTGGATCGTACTTTAGTCCAGAGATGTCGTTAATTATCCCAACGCCGTTTTCCATTGCCATTTTAGCGACGCTGGAGCGACACGTGTCAACTGAAATAGGAAGATTTGAATGGTCCTGAATTATCCTAATTGCACTTAGGACTCTTTTTAATTCCGTCTTTTCAGATGTTGCCGTGGACAGGTAAGGTGCAGTGGACATTCCGCCCACATCAATAAAGTCGGCCCCGTCATCTTCAATCTCTTTTACATAGTCTTTGATAGCCGCTTTGGATGTCTTGATGGATTTTTTGTAAAATGATTCAGGACTCGTATTCAAGATGCCCATAATCCTTACCGGATTTAATCTTCCAACGCCCACATTTGCAAGTTTGGCCACATGGTTTATCACAAACCAGGATAATTTGAGTGATGTGACGGTTTCAGGCTGGCAAACAAGGTATTTGGAAATTCTCAAAGAGTTCAGGTACAGCGAGGACAAGGACATGGAATCTTCAAATTATCTAGACTCGCTTTTAAGAGAATCAAAGAATTATGAAAAGATTTCAGATAAGATCATAGGGCAAAACGTAGTCGTCATAGGTGCCGGACCATCGCTGTCCCGATGCATGCCCAAATTAAAAAAAATGAAAAGGACCGTCAAAATTGTTGCAGACAGTGCGTTAAAGCCGCTTTTGGAAAACAGGATAATTCCAGACATAGTCGTTACAGATCTAGATGGCGACAAAAAGAGTCTAGAGAAGATCAGAAAAACAGAATGCATCTTTGTCGTGCATGCTCACGGAGACAACATAGAAAAGCTGGACATGGTAAAGGGACTGAGAAATTGCGTCGGTACAACCCAGTCAAAACCACACAATAAAATTAGAAATTTCGGTGGATTCACAGACGGTGACAGGTGTGTTTTTTTAGCAGATCATTTTCGCGCCAAAAAGATCATTCTGGTTGGAATGGATTTTGGTAAAAGAATAGGAAGATATTCGTTTACGAAAAAATCAGACAGAAAAATTAAGCTTAAAAAGTTAGAGAAAGGCGAGGAGTTGTTGGTCTGGCTTGCATCATTTACGAGATCAGAGCTGTTTACCGTCTCAAGGCCGATAGACGGATTTAGAAAGATCACTTTAGATGAGATAGACAGCATAATCACCTAGAATGCATTTAATACCGGTCAAGCCCCTTCTCAGAGCATGAAATTCTCAGATGAACAGATAAAAGACATCGTTGCCCTAAAAGAAGATTTGATCGGGCAAATTGAAAAACGTCAAAAAGAGATCCGCATGCTTGAAAAAAATCTGACGATTCTGGATCTGGCGTTAAAGGAGTCCAGTTTTACCAAAGCATCAGAGCTTGGCAAAGCTGGAGGCATCACACCTAAAGAAGTACCCAAAAAATTTACTGGCAACTCTATTCCAATTAAACAGGGAAACGGTGGGAGAGTCATTGCCAATGCCTATGTGACGCCGAATCAGGTCCTAGTTGTTCTAGATGACCGGGTCAAGATTAATGCTGAAACTCCCCCCTTCAGATCGTTCTTTTTAGACAGAATTATCGGGGGGATGAAGAAAAAAGACATGGTTGAGGCCGAAAATGGCGCCATACAAGGCGAATCAGTCATAGATTGCACAGTCAACAAGGATGGCCCAGACATAAGAGAGATAGTTATCAGGAATTATCGCCAAAAGGAGAGAGTCAGTGACTTGATCAGCACTGTAGAATGGTCATTAACAAGAATGCTTGACAACATGAGCAAGTGATTACATGGATAAGATAGTAGTTTTAGATTTTGGTTCCCAATACAGTCACCTAATATGCAGAAGAATTAGGGAATCTTCTGTTTATGCTGAGCTTGTTCCGTTTGACATAAGCTACGAAGAACTGCAAGAACACAGTCCCAAAGGAATAATCTTTTCCGGCGGTCCGTCAAGCGTGTATAATTCAAAGGCGCCAATGCCTGAAGATAAGATTTTTGAAATGAATTTGCCGCTGTTGGGAATCTGTTATGGCCATCAATTGATTGTAAACAGATTTGGAGGCAAGGTCAAAAGGGCAAACAGGGAATACGGTTCCTCGCTGCTAACCGTCGATGAGGACAGGGATCTGTTAAATGGAGTTGGCAGATCAGTGCGGGCATGGATGAGCCACGGCGACGAGGCCGAAGAGATTCCGCCAGGTTTTCAAGTAATCGGGCACACTAAAAGCGCAAGGGCGGCCGCAATTGCCTCTGAGGACAGGGCGGTGTACGGCATTCAGTTTCATCCGGAGGTGGTACATACGGAACAGGGAACCAAGATTCTCAAAAATTTTGTATTAAAAGTTTGTGGCGCCAGACAGGATTGGACGATGGAGGGTTTCATGGAATCGTCTGTTGAGAAAATATCAGGGATGGAAGGAAACGTGTTGTGCGGGGTCAGCGGGGGAGTTGATTCTACGGTTGCTGCGTTATTAATCCACAAGGCAGTAGGGGACCGACTCAAATGCGTCTTTGTCAACAACGGATTGCTTAGATTAGATGAGGAAAACGAGATTGAAGAGATGTTTAGGGACAACTTTAAGGTAAATTTTTCGTCCATTGATGCATCCAAAGGATTTCTTGGAAGGCTAAAGGGCATAACTGATCCTGAGGAGAAGAGGAAGGTAGTTGGTGAAGAGTTTGTGCGTGTCTTTACTGATTTTGCTGAAAAAAGTGACCCCCCCTTCAAATGGCTGGCACAGGGAACTCTGTATCCGGATATAATTGAGAGCGGGGTCTCCAAAGGACCGGCGGCAGTCATCAAGTCACATCACAACGTTGGCGGATTGCCAGAACGGATGAATTTGGAAATTTTAGAGCCGCTAAAGGAATTATACAAGGATGAAGTCAGGCAAATTGCAAAAATTCTCAATGTTCCAGAGAGATTGTTTATGAGGCACCCATTTCCCGGTCCCGGCTTGTCTGTAAGAATAATCGGCGAGGTTACCCCCACAAAACTTTGGATCTGTAAGGTTGCAAGCAGGATTGTCGAGGAGGAGTTGCTTGAGGCAGGATTGTACGGTAAGGTATGGCAGGCATACGCTGCAGTAGGTGATGATAAGGCAGTAGGAGTCGTAGGAGACAAGAGAAAGTATGGGAGCGTCGTAATGATCAGAGTCGTAGATTCCATCGATGCAATGACGGCTGATTGGACCAGGCTGCCACATGAATTATTAGAGAAAATAAGCAACAGAATTACAAACGAGATTGAAGAAGTAACTTGGGTCACATATGCAGTTTCCAGCAAGCCGCCTGCAACAATTGAGCCACAGTAGTAATTAAGATTGAATATGAAAAAATTTGTGGCGATATTTAGACTGTGATTCTAAAATTCGTTATGTGGGACCTGGTTCTGTGGGGAACCATGACAGGACAAGAGCGGAGCTGGGAATTGTTTATCGCGGGAGAGACAAAGATGTTTCTTTGACAAGCAGTTGCAGGGGAAGCAAGCTGTATGATTTGATGTGACTGCCAAGTCCTGCAGGTGCAGAGTGATTGAATATGGCAATGAGATCATGCATTGCGCCACTACAGATGCCATAAAGAAAGAATTCATAGTTCAGGGTGGCCTTCAGCACAGACTAGCTGATTTCCCATGTATGATTAAATCAAAACCATTTTTTGAAAGTTTATACATATTACGTGAAGTTAGACGGTATTGACAGCAACATCGAATTTAGACAATCTGGAATTCAAAGTGATTAAGGAAGTATGGAACGAATACGAACTAAATGACGGGACTAAGCTTAGGGGAAGAATGTTTCTAACTCGTATTTCAGAAGATAAGAACGCCCCCAAAGCAGAATCACCGAAATCAGGAAAAAAGTTGGTAAATTACAATTTTTCATTCGGAAAGCATTTTGAGGTATTTGCCCCTAAGGATCAATTAAGCGGACCAACAGGACATATTCCGCCATCAGATGGCATTCCGGATGATAAAAAATCCGAAGTAGATCCAATCCTTTTGAGTGAACCTTGGAACAGTTATGAAATTGTGAAAAATGGAACGGTCATTAAAATCAAGCTAGTTGTGAGTGAAATTTTCAAAGTTGATGGAATTTATGATCAGTTTGGCCAGCCGTACTATATCCTAAAACATGGTCCTGTCTTTGATGCAAAACCAAACAGTGACAAAAAGAAATTTGCATGATTGCATCTCATTATCCCAAAATTAGTTCGTCCTGTCACCGCCATGGACAGACAGAAGTAGAAGAAGGGCATTACATGGCGCCTCATGTGCGCCAAATGCGGTCGTCTAGAACTCCAATGGACAGACAGAAGTAGAAGAAGGGCATTACATGGAATAGAGCAAACGAATTTCAAGGAACGGCGTTTCAGAATGACAGGCAAGCAAGAGTGCAGGAAGCGGGATTATTGGAGACTCAGCGACCGGTTGCCGCATGCCTACAAGAAGGGTTAGCCGCACCAGATAACCTGCAAAACGCCATTGACGAATGGAAATGTGCGGGAGGCAAGAGGATTGTTAACCTGAGCTCCCTCCTACGACCGCATAACTCGCAATGCACTATCTTGCAGTTTGGCAAGGCGGTCCTGACTGGAATTACTGTAGTAGGGCGGCACCAAATACGCCTGCAGAATCCCCAAGTGAATTTTTAACGATAGGCGTGTCAATGCCGTCTGAAAATACTTTTTCATAGATGCTGTCTCTTCCTAATGAGTAAAGAAAGTCAATGTTGGACAATCCGCCTCCAAGGACTATAATATCCGGATCTAAGATGTCAATCACGTTGGCCAATGCAACGCCAAAATTTTCCAAAAATTCCGTCTTCCACTGCCTTCCAATGTCAGAATCCAATTTTGTCAAAATTTCAGGCAGTCGGTTTGATTGGTTAGAAAGGCCAGTCCACCGAGATTCCAAAGCCGGGCCGCTGAGATAAGTCTCCACACATCCTGACTTGCCGCAATAACACGGATTTCCGTTTGGATGTAGTGTATGGTGGCCCCATTCGCCGGCAATCAGATTTCTGCCTGCATGCAGCTTCTTGTCAATTACGACTCCGCCTCCAACCCCGGTTCCCATTATTACGCCAAAAACAACATTATGATCTGCTGCCGAACCCATCGTTGCCTCAGCTATGGCAAAACAGTTTGCGTCATTTTCTTGACAGACATCGACACCCAGTCTGGCTGCCAAGTCATTTTGAATTGATCTTCCCATAAGACATTGTGTGTTGCTGTTCTTTATGACTCCGGTCCGTCTGGAGATCGCGCCAGGAGTACAGATTCCAAATGTAAAGTCAGGGACGCCTAAAGTAATGTCTGAAACCAGATTTGCAATAGATGAGACAATTCCATCATAGTCGTTTTTTGGCGTTGCAATGCGCCTTCGTTCCAGGGTTTTCAGGCCCTCATCAAGCAAAACTGCTTCAATTTTTGTCCCGCCTAGATCAACGCCTACCCTGTTAAACGGACTCAATGAAAAACCAATAGTCTCAAATGAAGAGACTAGCCTGCCGGAGGCATGCCGCCACCGCCGCCTCCACCCGGTGCGCCGGATACAGCAATTACATCATCAATCCTGAGAATCATGCAGGCTGCTTCAGTGGCAGATTTTATAATTTGCTCTTTGACTGCAGTCGGTTCGACGACATCAATTGTCAGCATGTCTGCAATCTTTGTGTTCCGTGCATCAATTCCGGTCCATTTTTTGCCTTGGCTTTGTTTTGCGCGGAGATTTGCCATGGTATCAATCGGATCCATTCCGGCATTTTCGGCAATTGTTAATGGAATCGTTTCGAGTGCTTCGGCATACTTTTTGATGGCAAGCTGCTCCCTTCCATCAAAACTGTCTGCCCAGTCTTTGAGTTGTGATGCTGCAAATGACTCAGGAGCGCCGCCGCCTGCAACGATCTCCGGCTTTTCAATTACGTCTTTTACTACCATCAAGGAATCGTGAATTGAGCGGTCTGCCTCATCAATGACTCTTTGGGAACCGCCCCTAATTAGTAGCGTTACGGACTGCGGATGCTTGCAGCCCTCAATGAAGACCCATTTGTCAGATTCCACTTTTTTCTGATGAGCTAGATCTGCCGTACCAAGATCTTCTGCTGAGAGGTCATCGAGGTTGCTGGTGATGCGTCCACCAGTTGCCTTTGAGAGTTTGATCATGTCACTCTCCTTTACACGGCGAACTGCCATAATTCCATGTTTTGCAAGATAGTGCTGGGCAATATCATCAATCCCTTTTTGACAGATCAATACATTAGATCCCACATCATAAAGTTTATCGACCATGTCCTTTAGCATTCTATTTTCCTCTTCTAAGAACATCTGCATTTGTGTCGGATCGGTAATTCTGATTTCAGAGCTCATCTCGGTCTTTTCAATTTCCAGTGCAGAATTTAGTAGTGCAATCTTTGCTTTCGCGATTTTGGTCGGCATTCCGCTATGAACGATCTCCTTGTCAAGAACGATGCCCTTTACGATTTGTGTGTCTTGAATTGAACCGCCCGATTTCTTTTCAACTTTGATGTTTTCTAAATCAACGGCATAGTCGTTTCCTTTTTTGGTTGCAATACTTAGGACAGAATCGACGACAATTTTTGACAACAGGTCGCTATCTTCTGAAACTAATTTAGATTGCATGCTAGTGGTAGCAATTTTTAGCAGGGATTCTCTCTCGTCAGGCTTGATCTTCTTTGACAGTCCGGAATAGATTTCAAGTGTTTTTTCAGCTGCTGCTTGAAAACCCTCGACTATCGTCGAAGAGTGAACATCTTTTTTGAGCAGGTCTTCTGCTTTGGCCAATAACGCCCCTCCAAAGACTACAGAGGAGGTAGTACCATCGCCTACCTCGTTATCAACGGTCTTTGAAATTTCAACCATCATTTTGGCTGCAGGATGTTGAACATCAATCTCTTTTAGTATGGTTGCACCATCATTTGTAATTGTGACATCACCTAAAGAATCAACTAGCATCTTATCTAGCCCCCTAGGCCCAAGACTGCTCTTTACTAATTCGGCAACTAGTTTTGCTGCCGCAATGTTGTTTTGTTGGGCGTCCTTGCCTTTTTGTTGCAAGGCGCTTTCCTTGAGAACCAATACGGGTCCATTTGGTCCTTGCTGAATTGATGCCATTAGACTAGCATCCATCCACTTATTCCCCCTTTTTAATATTACTTATAGTGCCGGCTAAAAGTTCCCCGGCATAACCACCTTTCTGTAAATGGTAATCGGTTAAGTCACACAAAGGAACTTGTAAAAAATGAGAATTCATCGCCTGCATACTGTATATTTTTTAATAATTTGATAAATCTTGTATAATTAGTTGAAATTATTAAAACCAACTTAACCGATTACGAGATAATAATAATATCCGCATTCAAGCGTCTGTTTGAGAACAGTGTGCGTGCACGAAAATGGGAAAACATAGTGCAGAAGATCAAACTCAAGATAGCCATATACAACAGGTATCAGGAGGTGCTTGCAATGCAGTGAGATGGAGCCGGAAAGGAATGGAGATATTCTGATCCGGGCT
>RKRY01000062.1 GCA_007571135.1 Candidatus Nitrosopumilus sp.
ACGGACATGGTCTTGGGTTAGATACAATATCGTCCATCGACATTCAAGGCAAAGAGATTTCTATCTCCGTTGAGATGCCTCTGAGTTTCGAAAACAACGAAGATCAAATTACCATTACTGCAACAGAGGATGCAACCCGGGAGAACGCAAAAAATGTGACATTTCTAATTGGTCTGTTTCATGATAACGCAATGATCTTTAGGAATTACTTTTTTGCTGAAAATGGCGTATTGCCCCTCAAAATCTTGCCGCAATCCGGATATGATAACTTTGCAATCAGCGGAGAACAGGATTCGCTACTTGGGGCGTACCATGCAACCGATTCATCGCCAATTGAAATTGCCGGTCCGATATTTGACGACGGCGGACTGTACACGTTTGAAATTGAGGTAAGGACCATCGACGAACCCACAAACATCATTGAGGGTTCGGGGATTTACGCAGCTGATCTGAGCGTGGCAAGCACCTCGTCATACGTTGAGAAGGACTCTGAGGGAAACGATGTTGAGTTTAGGACGAAATCCTATTTTGACAAAATCTCAAATTTCGAGTATGATCCTGATGCAAAGTCAGTCACCTTTGGCATGCCATTTGACTGGAGCGAGCGCAAAATGTCGCATATTCCAGTAGTCCATGAGGAGATCCATTTCCCCAAAGATTTTGCCGAATTCTTGTCCCCAAGTTATGTCGGACACGCAAACGGTGTTGAGCTGTTCAAGGCTTCAGTAACTGTTGATGATTACACAGAGGACGACGAGAGGATTGTCCACTTTGTCTTACTACAAGATCATTTGAGATTCATAAAAAACGAGATGAAAAAATCTGGAGAGCCATTACCCAAAAATATTGTTTTTACATTGACTACAAATGAGAATGTATCCTTCCCGCTAACCGCTTATACGAAAAGTGAGGATTTCCAAGTAAATCTGTCGTGGGATCCTGTGGAGATTACCCCTAGAGTCAGCACTAACTTCGTATTTACAGTCCGCGATGGACCTACCGGGGAACCACTTCGAAATTCTGACTATACATTTGTGATTCTCCAACGCGACCAGGAGATTCACAGGGCATCCGGTACCGCACAAGTAGGCGGGGAATTTGAAAAATTCACCTTTGATCAAACTCAAACAGGTCCCGCAATAATTAAATTTGAAAATATTAGAAACACTGGACAAGAAACTGAATTTGGAATTGTAATTGCGTCAGATACCGCTCCCTTAAACAATTTACCGCACCCAATTAACAATACTTTGGAAGCTGATACAGGCGTAAAAGAGAGCAGTGCAATCAATGGTCAGGGGGAGGGCGGCGGCTGCCTTGTTGCAACTGCAGCATATGGAACTGAACTGGCTCCACAAGTGCAGCTTCTAAGGGAAGTTAGAGACAACGCCGTGATGAGTACGCCATCGGGCATGGCATTTATCGCCGGCTTTAACCAGTTGTACTATTCGTTCTCACCGACAATTGCTGACTGGGAGAGAGAAAACCCGATGTTCCGCGAAGCAGTCAGGACGTTTATCGCCCCGATGGTTTTAACACTCTTGATCATGACCCTAGCTGACAGCGACTCAGACATTAAGGTGATTGGACTGGGAATCTCTGTCATTGTATTGAACATTGGAATGTACATTATATTGCCGACAATCGTCGCCTGGCAGATCAAAAAACGGTTTTAATAAGGAGTGATGATTTGCCAATGAGCAAAACAGATGATCTTCTAAAGAAGACCCATGATCTCATCTTAAAAAACAAATTCAAAGAGGCGATCACAGCGTGTGATCTCATCTTAAAATTAAACAAAAAAAGTTTCCAGGCAAATCTTAACAAGGCAAACCTTTTGGCAGAGATTGGCTTGCACAAAAGATCACTGCACTATTACGACAAAGCATTAAAGATAATTCCAGATGAGCCCCTGGCCATGTTTAATCTCGCCACAACTTTGTATGATCTAGATAGGCATGATGAGGCAATACGAATGTTTGACAAAGTGATTAAAATCCGACCAAAGGATGTTGATGCAATATGCAACAAGGCAAACACGCTTGTGGCACTTGGCAGACACAAGCAGGCAATGTCAAACTATGATAAAGCACTAAAAATAACTCCAAAGGACATAGTGATCCTCAACAACAAGGGAATCGTCTTTGCCGGAGAGTCAAAGCATAAAGAGGCAATAAACTGCTTTGATGCGGCACTAAGAATAGATCCTGTCGACATGGACACCTTGTGCAATAAAGGAAATTCCTTGGCAGAGCTTGGGGATTTTGATGAGGCAGCTGCATGTTTTGAGTCTGTCTTGGAGATTGACTCTGCAGATTATGATGCATGTTTTAGATTGGGGGTTGCGTATGCAAATACAAATCGGCCAAAAGAGGCGATTCTCTGCTTTAACAAGGTGTTAAAAAAGGATCCAACCCATACTGATGCGCTGACTAACAAGGGCATTGCCTACATTGCATTAAAAAAATACATGCATTCTATATCTTCTTTTGAGAAGGCACTAAGAATTGACAGGCATAACGTTGATGCTATGTACCACAAATCACAGTCTCTTGCGGAACTAGAAGACTCTAAATCAGCAATCTTGCTACTTCGTAAAATTGCCAAACGTGAGAAAATGGGCCACGATCATCACTACCACAATCACCACAAGGAACACCAGTCGTTAAGAGAAAAAATTTGCCAGGACGCCCATTTTTCAAAATTAAAAGGCGACAAAATCTTCCTCTCCTTTATGCGGACTCTTCATTAACGGGTCTTCCATGGTCTGGGCTAGGCGGAATAACCTTCCCATTTGGGGATCTCTTAGGATTACCAAGAATTGAAGAAAGTGAATTTGTAAATTCGTCACTCATGTGATGTTCCATTCCACAAATAATCTCTTCATCAGGTTTTATCTTGAGATGATTTGCCATTAGGACCTCAAGTAATCTGCTCTTTCGTACAATGCCTGCACCGATCTTTTCTCCCTTCTCTGTCAGATCAATATCCAGCTTGCTATAACTGACATACCCCATGTCTCTAATTCTCTTCATCATCTGTACAACGCTTGGTTGTCTAATCCTTAGCAAATTTGCAACTGTGCTAACTCTGATTTGTTTATTGCTCTCTTTTATCAGCCACATTGCTTTGAGGTACATCTCCACATGCTCCTCTGCAGCAGTGCCTACATAGAGCCTTTCATCAACTTCCATCTTTGCAATCAGTCGCCTCTTCGTTTATCTTAAGAGAGTAAGTAGATCGTACATTACTTATCTTTCGAATCTTCCATGTAATTGTTTCATGAAGTTGTTTTAGTGTTGACGTCTCTACTCTTACAAGAATATCATATGGTCCAGTCACACATTGGATTTCTTTGACCTCCGGCATCCTCTTGAGCTGTGCAATAACATCTTTTTCTTGATTTTCTTTGCAATTTAATAATAAAAACGAGCCTGCCAAAATTACCACAATCCCCTTCTAACAAATGGGCTTGTCTCTTTCGAACTGGCAATTCTGCATGTCACCTTCATGGTTCCTCGCCCTCTCCTAGGTTTCACTTTTTGTCCATTTGTAAGTGTGATTCGCGCAGACTCGATCATGCTTGCCACACTTTGGTCTTTGTCATACGCGGCTAGCCAGTCTTTCATAAACATGCCCATTTTTGACTATATTAATTATTTATTATATTTTATAAACTATTATTAAAATTAGAATAATTTTTAATAACTAGAAAGATCTAAACATGTATTGAAACTGTAATGCCTGCCATCATCATGCTTTCAACCACATGCATCTTACATGCAGGCAGCACAGTTTTAATCAAATGGTGGAATTATGAAATTAACTAAACAAAAGGATCAAGATGAGGGAAATCTCAATGAGATCAGAATTGAAATAAATGATTCATCTTCAACTCATAATAACAACTTTGCAATAACCATAAAATCAAAAAAGACCGACGTAGACTTGTTACTTCCAATGGCTAAGCAGTGGGTTGTAGAACACAAGCAAAAGTCTTGGCTTGAAAAATAATCTTGATTATTAATAAAGTCTGGCTAAACATTACAAGATTCAAAGATGTGCAAAAAGAACTGGCCGTATACAGATCATAAAGAACAACGCAGTGTCTAGTTACATATTAAAACATCTTGACAGACTACTTGGCTAGAGAATACTATTCACTGTGTTCCAATTTTAGACCATGTCACTACGGACAGGTCACTGCATTATTTGCCAAGGCCAAATAAGCAAAAGTGGGCGTGATACGAACGTAAATACTTCAATGTCGTGTTGCATGTGGACTGAGACAAGATGAAGGGTTACGATTCGGCAGATCTGCTAGATCTAGAAATAGGGTTGATAGACTCCAGGTTACACGCACCGCTTGCAGACCAACGGCAAGGTGGAGCGATCTTTCGGCACCCTTGAGAAAGTACATGTATAGCAAGAAGCAAAAGTCCATGAGGTCAACTGTCCAATCACGGGAGCAAGCACTAGGAAAACACCTCACGAATTTATGATCTGTGCTATAATTAGATTGGAATTATGCCAAATAACAAGAACATATTATATTTTGATCATGGAGGAATTTTGGGATTTCAGTTGGCAATGGAGCGTTGCATGTAGATATGAGCTCAATTTAAAAATAGTATTCACAGATCATGCAAATATGATACGCTATACATTTTCAAAATTTAGAACTGAGATGCTAGATGATTTTATCATATTGATAAAGCTGAATTACAAAGCAATCAGTTTTACTGTATCCATCTTCTTATCAGTCAAAAATCCCTGTGTGATACCTTGCACCTTTTTAGAATCTCCATCCAAGAAAAACATCTCCATGCATCTATTCTCATCTATTCTGTTATGGAGGTGGGTCTTAATCAGATTCTCATAATCATGCTTTATTCTTGCAACTTGATCATCATACTCGTCTGCATGAACAACAATTAGTATCGCGTTTTGTTTTCCTTTAAGCTCTCTCTTTTGTTTTTCTTCTTGCACAAAAGTTCTGATTCCTGCACGGATGATCTCAGATCTTCCGGTAAACCCCATGGAGTCTTGAAGCTTGTCAAGTTCCTTTAGCATCGCCTTGTTAAGAGAGATTGAAACAATGGTCATAGACTGGCATGTTAATAATTATTATTTAAATCTAGCATTATTTTTTAATAATTTTACCAAAAATCCAACTCGTCAAATTAGTAAAATAAAAAAATTCCCTCTCAATTTTTATTAAGTTTATATTATGTTGTTAATAACTTGTTTTTAGAACCGACAATGAAGAGCTCGTCAATTATTGCAATAGGTGGTGGAATTGCTGCAGCTATAGCTATAGCAGTTGTTCTCAGCATGTCTGGAGTTTCTGATAGTCCGAAGATATCTGAAAGCTATCTGGGCGAGAAAAGCGACACTGACGTATCACTGCCAGAAGACAAGATACAGGTATTGGCTTCTTTTTATCCATATTATGAGTTTACAAAAAATGTGGTAGGTGATTCTGCAACAGTTGCTCAGTTCATGCCATCAGGTGTAGAGGCACATGATTGGGAACCAAGACCTCAGGAAATCCAATCATTGAAAGACGCAGATGTTTTTGTGTATAATGGATTGGGAATGGAACCTTATGTTGACAACATGATTGATTCGGGAGAATTTGATAATGTTTTGTTCGTTAAAGTATCTGAAGGAGTTGAACTGATAAAAATTAGCGAAGAACATGATGATTCCCATGCAGAAGAGTTTGCAAAAGAGATTAAACATGTTATCAAAGAGTTTGAACACAGCCACATTGATGTAACTCAAGCACTTGAAAACATCGAAGAGATCCTACATGAACACGAAGGCGATGGGCATGATCATGGAAATAACATTATTAAAAAAATTGAAGCAGTACTACATGAAATAGAAGACGGGCACATACGCGCTGAAGAAGGAATCGAAGAAATTCATCACATTATCTTAGATATTGAAGAAGAGCACGGAACGGAAGAGCACGGAACGGAAGAGCACGGAACGGAAGAGCACGGAACGGAAGAGCACGGAACGGAAGAGCACGGAACGGAAGAGCACTTCCATAACGCATTTACATATCTTGCAGAAAGATATGGGATCAAAGTCATGGCCCTTGGGGGATTAGCTCCAGATACGGAGGCCACTGCTGCAGAGATTGCGAAATTTATTGACTTTGTAAAAGATAATGACATCAAAGTAATATTTGCCGAAGAGTTGGTAGATCCAAGACTGGCAGAAGTCATTGCCGATGAAGCGGGGGCAGAAGTCATTCTGTTTAGTCCATTAGAGGCACTAGCACCTGAAGAGATAGGCAAAAACATATCGTACATCGATAAGATGGATCAAAATATAGATTCCCTAAAAGTAGCTCTTGAATGTCAATGACAAACGTACTTGAAGTCAGTGATCTTGTCGTAGGATATGACAATCACTTAGCAGTAGACAAAATCAGTTTTGATGTACAAGAAGGAGATGTGCTTGGCATTGTGGGTCCTAACGGGGCAGGCAAAACGACGCTATTTAGAGCAATCTTGGGATTGCAGAAATATTCTGGAAGGATCAAACTATTTGGATTAGAAGATTCAAAATATCATCAGCTTTTACCTTTGATTGGATATGTGCCACAAAAGGTAATCTTTGAGCCAAACTTTCCTGCATCGGTTTATGATGTTGTATCAATGGGAATCATATCTAACAAAAAACTTGTCAGAGGTGCAAAGTTCGTGCAACAATGCGGCTGTTGTTGGAACCAAATTTACAGCAGCCTTGGAAGCAACAACAAGATCATGACAGCCCTCAAAACTGTAGGCCTAGAATACCTGAAGAACAGAAGAATCGGGGAGCTTTCAGGAGGAGAATTACAACGTGTCTTTATTGCAAAATCTCTTGTCAGGGATCCCTTGTTGCTGATTCTAGACGAACCTGTAACAAGCGTAGATGTAGAATCACAAACCAAATTTTACGAATTAATAAAGAAGATTAACCAAGAAAATCAAATTACAATTGTTTGGTCATCGCATGATCTAGACGCAATATCCAAGTACGCAAGCAGAGTTGCATGCATGAATAAAAAACTATTTTTCCATGGGGAGAAAGAGAAGTTTTTCTCAAATAAGGATCTCCTAAAAACTTATACAGAGTCATCCATGCAAATACACATGCATAATCACAACATGCATTAGCAACATGCAGAAAGAATGGTTCTCGAAGCTATATCATATGGATTTGTTCAGAAGGCACTGATTTCAGGAATTGCCGTTGCCTTAACCTGTTCTTTTATGGGCGCATTTCTTGTACTTAGACGTTATTCCCTATTTGGAGACGGAATTGCCCATGTTGCTTTTGGTGGGGTATCGGTCGGATTGTTCTTGGGATTGTTTCCACTTTGGACTGCATACATAGCATCAATATTTGGAGGAATAGGACTACAAAAGCTCCGAAATAGCACAAAGATTTCAGGAGATGCAGCTATAGCTGTCGTCTTGGTCACAGGACTAGCTTTCGGTATTATTCTGGTAAGCTCATCAGGAGGCTTCTCGGTAGATTTGTTCAGTTTTCTGTTTGGAAGCATCTTGCTGATCAGTAACGAAGATGCCATAATGATTCTAACAATTAGTGCGGGAATCATCGCAACGCTAGTTGCATTACAAAAGCAATTCTTGCAGCTCACATTTAACGAGGAACAAGCGAAAGTTTCAGGGTTACCGGTCACATTGCTAAGCTATGCATTTGTTGTACTGTCAGCCGTGACAGTAGTTACGTCGATGAGACTGGTAGGAATCCTGCTTATATCTGCACTAGTTGTAATTCCTAACATCAGTGCGATGGTGTTTGGCAAGGGATTCAAACAGACAGTTGGAATATCGATGTCAATCTCAGTTGTATCTGTGGTAGTCGGAATACTCTTGTCATACTATTACAATATTGCACCATCTGGCATCATTGTCATGGTTGCAGTCGCAATCCTAATGGGAATTGTTCTGGCAAGATCTGCTGGCTTGATCTCCAAAATCAGCGTAAAGGAAAAACCTGGAACTGTTCACAACATCTAGCAAATCCTGCTTTTGATAGTTGGCTATTAATAATTCATAATTTAATAATAATGGTAGATATATCTAATCATGGTTCCACAAACTGAAGAAATATCTTCAAATGTGGATACTGAAATGTTGAGGTTTCCATCCTGACTACTCACATACCAAGACCGGAGATTGGAAGTCGATTGGAGTAGTCAATAACCACCTAACTTGGATTGCAGCCAAACCAGAGACACAAGTGTTCGTCTTTGGTTGTAGTCAGAATCTTGAAACACGTCATTTTGAAAAGGGCGCAAGGATTTCAATCAGATCCGATGAAAACTGACCAGGACTACACGTAGAACCAGAAAAAACGCTCACTAAGCGGACAGCTGTCAAATAATGTTTTTTGGAGTCTTTAGTCTAATTCCACTCAACTAAGAATCAATCAAATCATTTAATCTTCGTTTGTCATGTATGCCCTTTACATAAAATAACGAAGTTGCAATTATTCCTGCAGCAATTAACGGAGACGCTATCACTGCATACCGTAATTCATTTGTGTTTGTTGCCTGTATCTGTGATGACGAAACTGGAACCTCTGTCATCCTTATGGTTCCTATTTTGCTGCCGTTGTATTCGGCAAACCACACATTGCCATTCCCATCTGATGTCATAAACTGCACAAATGAAGATTCGGTCGGTACAGGAATTTCCACAAGATCGCCATTATCAGGATCATACACTCCAATCAAATCAATGACGTGTTCGGCAAACCACACATTTCCATACCTGTCTAGAGCCATTCCAAATGGAAGCGATTCACTGTTTGGAACTGTTATTTTTTCAAAAGTTTCCAAGACCGGGCTGAATCTGGTAATTGCAAGACCTGTGTGCTCAGATATCCACAAATTGCCATCCTCATCAAACAGTAACGCCTCCGGGCCTTGTAGAGCTGTCTCTGGTAAGATCTCAGTCAGTTGGTTATTTTCAGGCTCAACATATCCAATTTTCCCCGTACCTGTTGCAGTATACCATATCCTTCCTTCATTGTCAATTGTCAACGCAAACGGCAATGATCCCTCTTCTAGGACTATCTTCTCAAAGGTGTCGCTTTTAGGAGAATACTTTATTATTTTGTCTTTGTTGACTATGGTTACCCAAACGTCTCCCTCTAGATCAGCTTGGATGAATATCGGCATGTTGTCTGAAATCAAGGGATCCAACTTTGGAATTGTCTTAGTTGTGATCTCTTTTGTTTGGTAATCGACGAATCCTATCTGGTTTCTAGGAGCATCTACAAACCAGATATTACCTTTGTAATCTTGTGTCAGAAATGATGTTCCCAGTCCATTAAAAGAATGCGATGTAAATTCTTGTGTCTCAAGTGAGAATTCCCACAGTCTTGGCGCCGATGCATCACTAATCCACAGGGAACCCTTTCTGTCATACAGTGGATACAGCGGCCTCCCATCTTCAGGCAATTCGTATTCTACAACTTGCATTTGAATATCTGAAAGCCTTGGTTTAACTAGCAAATTGAGCATCTTTGACTCATTTGCATTTTCCGTCCTTTGGGCCTCGACCTCGACGAGCCATTCTCCAGAAAATCCAAATGTAATCTCTCCCTGGAATTCAATTGGTCTGCCTTCTGCCTGCCTAGCTATCTCCATTGGAACCTCGATCGGAGAAATGTTTTTTGACGGATTGGAAATTTTTATCTTGACTTGCTTGGAATCATAAAGTTGGTTTCCTTCAAAGTCCGTCACTCTAACGGTAATTGTGTTTGAGCCACGTGTAAATGGTGATATTCCGATGTCAAATTTTGCACCTTCTGTAAATTCGATTGTGTTAAAACCGTACACTGTCTGGGCGTCACCTCTTTGAATCTCTCCTGCAGGAAGTGTCCCATTAGTAAGTAATGCTACTACGCCAAGCAAGATGATCCCCAAAGAGGCATCAACTTTAAGGGATCTTTTCAATCTCTTATGGACTGAAATTTTTCCTGACGTTAGGTTCTTTTCTGCATTTTTTTGCAGTCTAAACTGGAATAATCCCCCCAGACCGACCATAACTGCCGCTATTGCAATTTTTACAATGATCAGATGCCCAAACATCGATTCAGTGATTAATCCAATGTCGCTTTCAAGAAACCACATTAGGGTTGGACCCGTAATAATTACGATGCCTACTGAGATGACAAACGCAACAGAGAACCTTGGAATCATTACTAGGCTCATCTTCTCCCTATTTTTTTCTTGAAGTTTGGAAAATGTTGGAAGCAATGTAAATACGAAATAGATTATTCCGCCAATCCAGACTGCAGCCACTAGATTGTGGACATAGTCTAATACTACTGCTCCAAGCTGTTCACTTGCAGCTCCGTGTCCTATCATTGTAGTCGTTAAAATCAATACAAGCGAGAATGCAAGCATTGGAATCTGGTTTTTAGATGATAATGATCCTCCTTTATTCATGCCAAACCAGATTCCGAGTAAAACAATTGTAATGATCATTCTAGCAAGCCATACCGTCCCATAATACGTCTGAATTACGTCAATTGGCGACGTTTCTAATCTGACGGTCTGAACTGAAATCATCAAAATGTCCGAAATAAAAACAAGTGCCAGTCCAATTCCTGTTACCGACATGAACTTTTCATGGTGGAATCTCTGAATCTTTTCTAGTTCTTCTCTGATTAGATTTTTGTTTTGGGTACCCCAAATAACTAGTGAGGCAATTACTGAACCTAAGACGACTGTTTGCCCAACAATTCCTGGAAATCTTGCACCGGCTTCAGGCAGGAACACCAGTTCTGATGGACTTTCAGGAACACTGTCAATATCGATAATTGCGCCTCCCACTC
This sequence comes from Candidatus Nitrosopumilus sp., assembly GCA_007571135.1. Classification (GTDB taxonomy): domain Archaea; phylum Thermoproteota; class Nitrososphaeria; order Nitrososphaerales; family Nitrosopumilaceae; genus Nitrosopumilus. The sequence goes on from RKRY01000062.1 coordinate 10,879, forward strand.
CGAAAATAAACGCACCTGGTACCAGGTGTCCGTCAACCTTTGAGAGTACTTTGGTCGTAGCCGTATAGATCCCGTCTTCTAATGGCAGAGTCGTAACGATGATTGACGATTCATCCTCATAATAGCTGGTATCCCTGTTGTCAATCTGATTGCCATTTGTATCAAAAACCTTCATTTCGCTAAAATTAATGTCTACTGGTTCTGAAAAATACACAATCACCTCAGTTGTGCCAACAGGTGCGTTAGATGAAATGTTTGGAATTGTCTGCTCGGTAAACGGATGTGCTGTTGCAAACGGAATGGAAGTCAATGACAACACAAGCAATACAAACAGAATTTTTTTCATTTACCATAGGTCCGCAGTTGATAATTTAAACAGTTTACATATTTCCAAACTTGTACCAATTTGTAGTCTGTTGTTAGCTTTCCTGCACACACGACTTTGATGATCTGTGGTGCTCGTGGTGATCGTCGTGGTTCTCGTGGTGGTGGACACTGCCGCTGTATACTACATCAGTCCCGCCTTCAATGTGCTGTAATCGGGTTATAGACGGCGGCCTTTGGCATGATCTCATGTACCATGTTCTCCTACATGATGCTATGACCGACTCGCCAAATATCCCCTTAAACACAGAGAAGACGGCCCACAATCCAACGCTTGCCAAACTTGGATCTCTTCTTCCATCTCGGGTTATGCAGCCGGCTTCCAATTCGCATAAAGATAATAACGTGCTATTCTGATATGATGGTCGTGAAGGCAATGCTTTTTGGTATTATTGGATTGTCATTTTTCATTGGCATAATTGCCCCATCATTTGCACATACCACCGTCCATGTAGATCCATACGAAATTGAGGCAGGTTGGGGAACTGAGCCGCCTGTTGTTGGAATAAGAAACAATATAGTTTTCAAAATAATTGAACATGGAGAAAACGAAAATACTTACACAGGCGTAACTAGTGTCTTCAAGGATGTTGACGCTACTGTAATGTTTGGTGGAGCATCAAAAGGCATCGACATTAATTCTGATCCCCGACCGGGATACTACTTTTCACCAATTATTCCGACTAAAACTGGAACTTACATGGTAGAACTAAAGGGGGAAATCCGTGGAGTTTTGGTCGATGTCAAGATTCCAATTGAAGATGTAGAGCCAACAGCAATTCTGGACTTTCCCCCATCACGCAGCATAGGCGATGCCGACATCACTGCATTGAAGAACGCGATCTCATCACTTCAACAAGACGTATCCAAACTCAAATCTGGAGAAACTAAAGTCACAGCTTCTGATGGGGATGCCGCATATGACTTTGCAGTATTTGGATTGTCTATTGCAGCAGCAGCAATTATTCTGGCAATAATTGCTTTAGTAAAAAGAAAATAAGAAAAGAGGAATTCCTAAAATCTTGGAACGACTCTAGATTTTGCAGTTACTGCTACGATGCTTATGATTGCAACAACTAGTATCATCATTGCAATTGTTCCAAACTCTGGAACAACGTTTGTGAATGCTACTTCTTCACCAATTGGTCCTGTTTTTTGATCAATACCATAACCTTGGAAGGTAACGGTAATGTCTACTGGATCAGCAGAACCTAACGGTGCTGTTGTGTGCGTACCTGTGCCTTCGTGATGATGTGCGCCTTCGTCATGTAAAACTTCTTCACCGTTTTGTGTCACCATGATATCATGATTAACGTGCTCAGCACCTTCAAAAGCAATTGAAACTTCTAATGCTTCACCTGCTGTTGGTGTTGAAGTCCATACTTTGACCATGGTACCGTCAGATAACATTCCAGTTCCGGATGCGTCATCTTCCATCATCATCATGTCATCTTCCATCATCATCATGTCATCATGATGATCCTTAACAGCTCCGACTTCTTGTACAATGATCACGCCTTTCATCCAAGGATGAACCATACAAAAGTAAGGATACTCGCCAACCTCCTCTGGAGTCCATTCGAACGAACTGCCTACCATTACCAAGCTGCTGTCAAAGACGCCATCCGGTCCGCCGGCTGGATCGCCTGAGGTGTATGTGTGTGCTACATTATCGGTGTTTGTCATGATAACAACTCCACCTACATCAACCGTTGCAGTGCCTGGAATGTAACAACCTTCTGTGGTCTCTTCACATCCTGGAACACCTGAGCCTTGCGCCGAATCAATGGTCACTTCTGAGTGATCTGCAAAAGCTGGTGATCCAACACCTATTGCTAATGCAAACAGTACTAAGAAAGAGCTTGCTGCTATAGTCTTCATTAGACAGTTTACCTGTTTGGATCCATAAAAACCTCACTGGAATTTCCAGTCACTAAATTCCAGTTTTTTCTAATTTGGCACAATTTTAGAATTCCAAGCATGGGAATTCCAGCATACATTCCAATGTTTAGTAGGACTATGGAAATTCCATACCCGAGCATCTCTTCCTCTGAGTCAATTCCCACATTGTTTAGCAATGACAGGGATGAAAGCATTGGTGTGAGTATTATCTTCATAACTTCTTTGAAGATTGAATTTTCTCTCTCATAGTCGGCTATTGCTGGTGAAAATGAATAATAAAACTGATTGAATGTTGTCATAAATGCAGTCCCGGAAGCAGTTTGTAGAACCGTATTATCCCTAAACTCTCTTAATTGCTGTACTTGTGGTGCTAATTCAGAACCAAATGTTGCAGTTGCAATAAGACAACCTCCATTTTCTCTGTTATTGTCATGTTCCTCTTCTTCCTCTGGGGGCGTTATTGGTTGTGCATCTGCTTCTCCTACTTGAATATCAAATGAGACTGTCTCTTTTGGAATTGGTTGGAATAAGATTCCTTCAACTTCGAAATCCATCGAGTAAATTCCTTCTCCTAAATTAAATTCGATTGGGATTTTTACTGTACCCAATGATGTATGTGTTAGTGGGATTGGGCCAAAAACAGTTTCACCATCTTTTGAAACAGCTATGGTATAATCAATATGCTCTTGAATTTTTTGAGTTTGAGGATTTATGAAATCTACTGTAATCCTTGCCTGGGAATTTGGTTCAATTGGTTCATGTGTTAATCTCACATCAAGAGCTCCCTTGTCAGTTGGCATAGTCTGTGTCTCTGCAAATGCTGGAAGAACAAAAAGCGGAGCAAGCAATAACAATAACAGAATTTTCATATTGTTCGTTTTTCTATGACAAATAAAAATCGTGCCTCAAATTCTAAATAAGAAAATTTGCACACCTAGAAATACCGTGCCAGATTTAAATATGGACTTGACATAGTTTCGGTGTTGTATCGCCTGTTTGGATTACCTATTGCAATAATCGGAATCTTTACAATCCCCGCCCTGATTCCAGATGCATTTGGCCATGGACTAGGCGGTGATCAAGCTGAGCCAATTAGTTTTGAAGGAATGGAAGTTACAGTCCGTACTGACCTGACTCCGTCTGATATCACAATTGGGGAAATTAACGATGTCAATATGAAAATTAGATTCTTTGATACTTTAACGGATACTACTTTGGAAAAAGTGACTTATCGTATTGAGATTTGGAGAAGTGGTGATTTGCTTGCACGAAATCTCTTTTATGACTTGGATGGCAGGCTAGATGTAGAAATTCGTCCTGATGCAAATTGCTCTGAAGATGAATTATGGAGATGCAGTGTATTTGGTGGTTCAGAGCATGTAAGCGCCCCTGGGGCACTGTATGTATTTGGCGAAGCATGCACTGATGAGAATCTACAAACATGTGCAAGACCAACAATTACTGGCCCAATTTTTGAAAAAGGCGGACTGTATAACATCCGAGTTGACATAGAAGGCGCTACCAGCCCCAGGGTTCAGTTGGCACAGCTGCTCAGTTATGATACATTTGTCAGTGTAGCACAAGAGCAAGATTTCTTTATTCAAACCGCAAATGCTGAAGAAATTCCAGTAACTGTCAAAACCTATTATGATGATGTAGAAAACTTTCAATTTGATACTTTTGACAGCTCGATCAGCTTTGATATGGAGTTTGATTGGAGTCCGGACTATGTTAATCTTGTAGAGGTGGTTCACGAAGAAGTTAGAGTTCCAAAATCATTTGTTCCATATGAAGAAGGTAAACAATTCCAAGGATTTGTAAATGGAATCGAGGTTGATCAGCGTGCATTGCTTAATGATCCGTACTCATATGATGATACAAACGTAATCCACTTTTTGATTACTAATGCTGAGCTAACCCGAATTAACCAATCGCTTGGTTCTGATAATCATGATTCCAAAGTGATGAATCTAAAATTGGTGCCACTAGATGAAGTATCAAAAAGTTCAACAAAGAAGTTCTACCTAGTTGATACTGCAAACTTTGAACAAGTTCCAGCCACCGTAAGCGTCTCTTGGAACGGACAGCATGGTGCCAATGATGAAATTCCATTTGAGTTTACCTTCTTCAAAGAAGACGGGCAGTTGCTCAAGGATGTCAGATATTCGTATGCCGCATTTGATGAAAACAATGATGAAGTTGCCCGTTATGCCGGAGATGATCCAAACAACCCCGGAATTTTGTCAACTGAGGGAATTGACATTCAGAGAATCTTCGTTCCATCCGAAGGTCAAATGAGAATCGATGTTCTAGTCTATGGAACCGGGTTGGATTATGATCCAACTTATTCTGGAATTGGCTCGGCCCTTGTTGAAATTGGCCCAGGCACTCACGGTTCTACTGCAGCTTTACCTTCGACTACCAAGGAAGCAGCTATTCCCGAATGGATTAAAAACAATGCAGAGTGGTGGGCAGATGGCGCAATTGACGATGCCTCCTTTGTTCAGGGAATTCAATTCCTAATCAAGGAAGACATTCTGATAATCCCTCCAACTACACAAGGCTCAGGTAATGAATCTAACGAAATTCCCGAATGGATTAAAAACAATGCAGAGTGGTGGGCAGATGGCGCAATTGACGATGCCTCCTTTGTTCAGGGAATTCAATTCCTAATCAAGGAAGGAATTATGAGAATTCAATCATAAGTTTTTAAATAAATTCTGAAAAGTGCTAGCATGAGAGACATAAACGACATTATGCCAAAAATACCCAACATGAAGTGGGGAGCCCTGATGAACAAGGCGCCTACAAACGAAAAATTTGAGGAGATGAACAAAATTTTCCCAAGTAATGGCAAGTGGCATACAGTATTTGAAGAAAAAGATTCTGTCACAATAGACGGCAAACAAATTTGGAAAAAAGATCCTTACAAGTG
>RKRY01000160.1 GCA_007571135.1 Candidatus Nitrosopumilus sp.
GTCCATGGGATCGCTCTTTCTCATCATTATCTCCTCGAACAGGTGCAGCTTGCGCTGTATCTCGCCGTGCAGGCGCTCCAGCTTGCCGTTTGTCTGGGGGTGGTTTACCGTCCACGAGACGTATTTGCGCAGTCTCCTCTTCTAGGCCCACACACCCGTATTTTCGGTGTTCATGTCGATGCGCAGCCGACCTAGCCCTCTGGATAGTGGGTGAACGACTTTTTGTACAACAGACTGCATGCCTTCTGAAACGTCCTTACTGATCTGTTACGAATGTACTACACGCGTCAGGCTATTTTTTGGGCACATCTGGGAAGACTGCAATAATAGGCAAGATTAAAAATCAAGTCTTGTTAACAATTTAGATGCCACAATAAATAATCCGGCAGCCATTACTAAAAGAACGATCATTTCATAAAATACAAATTCGGTCAACGTACCAAAAATTCCTCCTCGAATCACATCAACCAGATAAGTCAAAGGATTAAGGTAGAATGCTGATCGCAGGGGTTCAGGCGCACTTTCCGCAGGATAAAATGCTGTACTGACAAATGCAAAAAACAGAAAGGCAGTATTGATTACCACATTGAATCCCTCACTTGAGCGTAGTCTTGTCGAAATAATGGAAGCCAATGAACCGAATAAAACTGAACCGGTAATAGCTCCGAAGACAATCAATGGAACCGTAATTAGTGAGAATTCAATCGAGCCAAAAAACACTGGATAGCCTACCAAGGCAATCAGGGACGCACTTACTAAGCCAGTTATTCCTATTGTACATACGTTGCTAAGAATGTAATGACTTCTAGTAAAAGGACCAGACATAATCTGTTCAAACATCCCATGACGCCTATCATTCCAAATTATAATACCGGACACGAGGGTACTGTTCATTATGTTAAATCCAATCATACCTGATGCCAGAAAGGATGGATAATCCAGATCCCTCGCACCCAATGGAACGCTTTGTATTAGGGGCCCATAAGCAAATCCAGCAACAAAAATGTAGATTAAAGGAAAAATTATCTGCCAAATTAAAAATCCGGGGTTTAATGAAATGGTGAGGTTTCTATTTACTAATCTGATGATCGGGTGCATTTTGGCTTACCATTCTTAGAAATATTTCTTCAAGATTTGTCGGTACTGCAGACAAATCTTCAATCTCAATTGCTTCATCATTTAAAATTTTCAAGATTTGTAATAAGACATATCCAGGTTTTTCAGAATGAATTACAATGTCCGTTCCATTGTTAAAATCAATTTTACAATCCTCAATGTTTGATAAAAGTGAGACAGTCTCTTTTCTTTCGTCATTTAGATGTATTTTGATGGTTTTTTTGTTTCCAAATTTTGATTTAAGTGCATCCGGAGTATCGACAGTTACAATTTTTCCTTTATCTATAATAGCGACTTTATCGCAAAGGTATTCTGCTTCTGATAAAATATGAGTGGTGTAAAAAATTGTCAAGCCCGTCTTTACCTTACTTTTCAAGTAATCCAAAAGATTCCGTCTTGCTTTAGGATCCAGCCCAACTGTTGGTTCATCTAAAAATAAAAGATCCATATCGTGCATAAACTCCCTTGCGACTTGAACGCGTCTGCGCTGTCCTATGGAAAGATCTTCATTTCGTTTTTTGCGAATTTCTTTCAAATCAAAGTCAAAGAGTAGCTGCTCAACTCTTTTTTTTCGTTCATTTCTTGGAACGTTCCACATCATTCCGTACTTGTCAAGGGATTTTTCCACTGAAAGAGTAGGCTCGTAGCTGGGTTGTTGTAGGACCACCCCAATTTTATGACGAATTTGGAGAGGATTCTTTGCTGCATCAATGCCAAGGATAGACATCGAGCCTGAAGTAGGCTGGATCAGAGTGGTCAATAGTTTGATTGTGGTGGATTTTCCAGCTCCGTTGGGGCCGAGAAATCCGAAAACCTGTCCCGATTGAACAGATAGTTCAAGACTGTCAACGGCAAAGACAGATCCATATGACTTTGACAGGTGGCTCGTCTCAATGCAAGACATAAAAAAACTGTGATCTGCTTACTAATTTACTTAGTGAGGTATTGATTGACTTAAATTCTTATTAAGAGGAGATTGTCATGGATAGCAAATTGTCAGAATTAGAAGATTTAATTCAAGAATTAATTGAGCGAAAGCCAGAACTTTCAAAAGAAGACATCCAAGAACAGATAAATTTGAAAAAGGAGAAGATCGGGGCAGGTTATCTTACCGATCAGGGGGCGCTATTTCTTATTGCGTCAGACTATGGGGTCAGTTTATCAGATACGCAAAAAATGGAATTAGGATTAAAAGATCTTTATGCAGGTGCAAAAGAGATCTCGTTAGAAACAAGAGTCCTAAGCATGTCACCTGCCAAACAGTTTTCTAAAAAAGACGGTTCCCCGTTTTACTTACGAACCATGACAGTTTATGATTCAAATTCAACTGCAAGCGTAAAGCTATGGGACGAAAAGGCAAACCTCCCAGGCATTGAAGACCTAAAACCGGGAGATTTGATTAAGATCATCAAGGCATATGTTAAGTCAGATCTTGATGGCTCCCCAACAATCAATATTGGTTCAGGCTCAAATATTGAGACTGCAGAGTCTTCAAGTGAAATTCCATCAATTGAGACCATTACCAAAGACATCAGCGAACTACAAGAAGGACAAAGGAACATTGTAGTTTCAGGCATGGTTGACGGCACCATTAGTAAAATGGAGTTTACAAACTCACGCGGGCAGCCCGGAAAAGCACTTAGAATGAGGCTAAAAGGCCGAGATAACTCTGTAATGAGAGTTGTGCTATGGGGAAAGGATGAATCTTCTATTCCGAATATGATTTCTCAAAATGCCAAAATCAGATTATTAGGCGTAAGAGTAAAAAGCGGAAATCAGGGATTAGAGATTCACGGAAACGATGCAACTATTATCAATGTTGAAGGAGGAAAAGAGGTAGAACCCATTGTGGTTAGAATTCTTTCCATAATCCAAACTGAGAACGGAAAAAGTATGATTCTAGGAGTTGACAATGATAGAAAATTATTCAATATTAATGACCTTTCAAAGTCTACGTCAGTTTGCATGGAGGGGGATGTAATGGAGTGCATGCCGTCAAAAGTTTATGGCAATACAGTCATACTAGATGACAATTCCTGGGTACGAAAATCAGATAATGATGAGTCAATTCCAACACTTTCAAAGATTCGTACAAAGATTAATGGCGTAAAGGTTGATCAAAGTTATTGCATAGAATCTATCGTCTTAAAGGTTCCAGAAAGAAGGGAAGTCCAAACAAAATCAGGCGAGTCAGTTGCACTATCAGAGGTGTTTGTAGAAGATGACACTGGTCAAATTTGGGTCAAAGGTTGGAGAAATCAAGCTAGGTTGATTGACAAATGCAAGTCAGGTGAGATTATTTCAATTACTGGTCTTGATGCAAAAGCTGGGCTAGAGGGCAGAATTGAATTGGTCTTAACGCCATTTTCTAAAATTACAAAGAGAAATTAAGAATCCCAAAAACCCCTTGTAACAACATACTGTCTTTCGGCCTCATAGATTTGTTTGAAAAGGTGGTCCTCATCAACCATGTTGCGTAAAATTCGTGCTGCAGTATCTGCTCCTACACCGTAACCAGACATCACAGTAATTGTAATCTTTCCAAAATTTTCTATCAAAGAGGAGACCTTCCAGGCACGAGCCAACTTGTGTTTTTCGTCAGATGTGAGTTTTTTGCCATCATGTTTTTTACGAATGATCTTCGATAAATCATAATCCGAATAGAATGTCGCAGTTATCTGGCGGCCCTTGCAATAGGGGCAGATTAATTTTGAAACTTCATGTGTCTCAACAACACGCTCCCATTTTCCACATCTAGCACAGATTAAGCGATGTTTTGTTTTAGCAAGTCTGGATTTTACAAGATCAAGAATTCCCTTGTCAAGATTTGCAGGTGATGAATAATATTTTGCAGTATGATCTAATATTGGCTCAGCAAGTTTCGAAAATTTATCAACTTCCATCCATTTAATGTTGATTTTCTCCCTTCTGATGTCTTTTAACAAGTTCTCACAGTTTTCTAAATCATATTTATCATGAAAGAGTTCTCGTAGTGCTTCTTTAACAAGAGAAGTTTTAGAGTATCGTTCATAGAGAAATCTTGCGGATCTCCTTTCATAGATTGCCCCGCGCCCGACAATTCCAAATTTTTTTGCAACACACCATGTTCTCCAATTAACATTATGAGTTCCCACAATAGATGCACTAACAATTGAGAATAAATCATAATCATCTTTTAAAACCTCAAGAAGTAATCTTTCAGTCATTCTAGAATTAGATGACAATACGATTCGATATGCATCTGATCTGGAATCAACCATCGACCCCAATAATGAAGACAGTATGGAAGACAGTAGTGTAGACAATGTAGAGTTAATCTTTGTGCCAAAACATGAATGAATTACAATTGAGCCCTGTGCTCGATTTGATTCGATGACGATATGATGCTCATCAGGAATTTGCTCAAACTGCAAATTTTCTATCAGTTTGTTGGATAATTTGGCAGAACCGTTTTTGACTTTAGTTCGAAATTGACCGACTTTTCTGGCAGTTTTGTGATCAATTGGAATATTTTCACCTTCCCAATATGGAACTGTAATTCCTCCGCCTCTAAATGGTTCAACATTTACAGTAAAGGATTTTTCGTCAACATTTAGAATTCTCCATTGGGAGCCTTTCAGGACAAAAATGTTTCCAGAATCACCATAATCTCCCACAAATCGTTGATCTAACGAACCGATAATCTTTTTTCCAACGCTATCAAAAACTTTGAATTTTAAGATGTCGGGAATCGTAGACAGATTCTCAAAGTAATACTTAAAGGAACGCCCCTTCCTCCAAAAAGTCATTTTGGTCTTATCAAAGAATATCAGATAGTTTGAATCAAGTAAATCAAGAACGTCAATTAACTCATTTAATTTTAAATTTCTAAAGGGAAACGCCTTTGTTACTAGATTAAACGCCTCATCTACCTGAATCTCCCCTACTTGCATGGCCAGACCCACTAGATGATGTGCAAGAACATCCAGTGATCCATCATGAATCTTTTGTTCCTCAATTGAGCCTTCTTGAATTCGATTTAGAATAGCTTGTGCCTCAAATTCGTCATCAAAATTATTTGTAATTATCAGTCCTTTTGCCGAAGCATCACGATTATGCCGGCTTCTGCCAATTCTTTGGACAAATTTTGACACCTGCCTTGGCGAGCCATAATGAATAACTAGTTCGACTGAGCCAATATCCAACCCTAGTTCAAGGGAAGATGTGCATACAACAATTCCGTGTTTGCCTTCACGTAAAGAGATCTCAGTCTCTTCTCTGACTTCTCTAGATAAAGAACCATGGTGTAATTCAACAGGAATGGAAGATTTTTTCTTCAAAATTGACGCTAAAAGTTCGGATTCCCCACGAGTGTTGGCAAATAACAAAATTGGTGAATCCAGATCTAATTTAGATACATAGTCAACAATGCGTTGTGCCACATCAGAAATTGATCCATCTACGAACCGTATTTCAACATCATATTTTCTTACAGATGTATCTCTGATAATTTGACAAGTCCTTTTCGTGCCTACGACAAATTTTGCCGCCTCGTTAAAATTTCCCACAGTGGCAGACAGACCGATCTTGGTCAGGGGGAATTTTGAGTTAAATTCTAGACGTTCTACACTTAGAGAAAGTTGGGACCCGCGCTCACTAGACAGCAATTCGTGGACCTCGTCTACTATAATCCATTCTAGTTCTGATAATGCATCTAACATCTTGATCTGAGTCAATAGGATTACCAAGGTTTCAGGAGTTGTAATTAGAACATCAGGAGGGTTTTCAGTGATCCTCTTTCTATCTTTTTGTGATGTGTCTCCATGGCGAATCTCTATTGTCAGATCATTAGAACGGGCGTATTTTGTAATTCTTCTAAATACATCCCTATTTAGTGCACGTAGGGGGGTGATGTACAGCGCTTTTATTTTTCCAGATTTTTTTGAATTTTTTAGCAACGAGAATATTGGAATTACTGAACATTCTGTTTTTCCAGAACCGGTTGGGGCAATAACCAGGCAGTCCTTTTTTTGTAGAATTTTATGGGAAGCCTTTTGCTGAATTTCAGTTAGTTTTGAAAATCCAAAATGTCCAAATAATGAATCAAGAGTCCGATTTTTCTGTTGGATTTGAATGTGATCTCTCATAAACAATTACGCCTACTAAGCCAAGTACAAATAATGTCACTGTGATAATTGGTATAGAATCAAAAATTTCTGCCATTGCTAGTCTTTAGATTAGGATATTAAATATCTTCAGCATCAGATAGTCCTAACGCATGAATTTGATAACAAAACAAGTTTTGATTTAAAGCCCAATGAACAGTTCCAGAATAGTGTTTGGATCTTTTTGACAGATGGATTTTGACATGTGTGTAAGGACTGATTGCCGCTTTCATATTTTCGACTTCTTTTCCATCAATTGTTCTGACCATATTTGTCATTACGATAGGAATATTATTTGTTGAAGAGAATTTTGACAAGCTGCTCATGTACTTTATAAAAATCGAATTTTTTTCATAGACTGATTCATCCTTCTTATATTCATACGAGAAGAGATCTGTGATGTTGTCAATAAGAATCAGCGAATAGTTATTATCAAAATTTTTCAACGAGTCAACCTGCTCATAGGTGTTTGTTACTCTAGAAACAGAAATTTGTTTTAGGGAAGCTGAATCTAAATCAAATTTTTTTTGTAACTCAATGATTCGTTCGGGTCTAAAATTTCCTGTTGTGTCAACATACAGTACTTTCCCGCCATTTCTAATGCATGAGATGCATATTTGCAGTAAAAATTGAGTTTTTCCTGTGCCGTTAGCCCCAAAGACATCGACTAATATTCCAGGAGAAATTCCCCCCAACAAAAGTTCATCTAATTTTTGAATTCCAGTGGAAATCATGGGATAATTATTAGAAAAACGGGAAAAAATTTAAGGAATTTTGGATTAAAATTACGAGGTAAGGCTTTTATTCTAGAGAACAAAGTTGCAAACCAAGTGAATAATTAGTGTCTCAATCAAGTAGCGCAAAAAGACCTTTAACGACTCTTCAAAAAAGTACAAAGAAGAGAGTCACTGTAAGGCTAAAGAACGAAGTTGAATACAAGGGAAAGATGGACAATGTCGATTCATACATGAATTTGATTATGACTGATGCTGAAGAACTACATGAAGATAAAACCATTGCAAACTATGGCAGAGTTATTGTGAGAGGCAACAATGTGCTGTTTATCAAACTAGAAGATGAACTATAGTACGAGTGATTTTTATGACAAGTAATTTCTTGTTTACGTCTGAATCAGTTACCGAAGGTCATCCAGACAAGGTTTGCGACAATATTTCAGATGCGTTTTTAGACGAATTTCTAAGACAGGATCCTGATTCCAGAGTGGCAGTTGAGACGATGGTGACAACAGACTTTGTTGCTGTATCAGGTGAGGTGACATCAAAGGCTAATTTAGATCGAAAAACACAAGAAGAGCTGATTAGAAAAACAATCAGAGAGATTGGTTACGATAATAAAGAACTGATGTTTGATGCTGCATCTTGCCAAGTGGATCTAAGGTTGCATTCACAAAGTCCAGACATTAGTCAAGGAGTTACAGCTACGCAAGAAAGAGAGCAGGGTGCAGGTGATCAAGGATTAATGTTTGGCTATGCGACAAATGAGACAAAAGAACTCATGCCGATGCCCATTTTGCTTGCACACAAGTTAATTCAAAAGTTATCCCAAGTAAGAAGAGACGGTATGCTGCCATGGGCAAGACCTGATGGGAAGTCGCAAGTCTCTGTAAGATATGAGGATAACAAACCGACCAAGATTGAGACAGTTGTTGTATCAACCCAGCATGCGCCAGAGATCACTCGGGAGGATATTGAAGGAGAAATAGTAGACAAGGTAGTCAAGCCTGTTTTAGGAGGACTATGGAACGATGGGATTAAGATTCACATCAACCCTACCGGCAAATTTGTAATTGGTGGTCCTCATGGGGACACGGGACTGACCGGAAGAAAGATTATCGTAGACACATATGGCGGATTTGGGAGGCATGGCGGCGGGGCATTCTCAGGAAAGGATCCGTCCAAGGTGGACAGGTCAGCGTGTTACATGTGCAGGTATATAGCAAAAAATTTGGTTGCTGCAGAATTGGCTGATAGATGCGAGGTACAATTGGCTTATGCTATTGGCGTAGCAGAACCAGTATCGTTATACGTTAACACTTTTGGGACGAATAAAATTCCGGAAGATCAGATTGAAGGTCTGATAAGGGAAAATTTTGACATGAGGCCATCAGGAATTATTTCAACATTGGATTTGAAGAGGCCAATTTACAAAAAAACAGCGTCATACGGTCACTTTGGAAGGGATGAACCCGAGTTTAGTTGGGAAAAAACAGACAGAGTAGGTGCATTAAAGCAAGGCGCCGGTCTTTAATAATTGGATTACTGATTGAAATCCTTCATCAGACAGATTACATAGTTTTTTATGATCTCCAGTGAAATTTCCTACAAGTACATTCAGATCATCGACACTGTAATCGAATTTAGGGTTTCTAATTGCCAGATTGTAGGCCTTTTCTAAATCCATATTGGAGATTTTTGTCTTGGAATTATTTAAAAAGAGTTTAACGTATCTTTTAAAAGAGATGATATCCGGTCCGACTAGATCAATGGTCTTGTTGCTGAATCTTTCCTCTTTTACAGAATTTAGAAGTAGTTTCGTAACGTCATCAACATAAACCGGCTGAATTAGATATTTGCCAGAACCGGGAATTTGGACGATCTTTTTCTCTATACATTTTTTAAGGTATTTGGTAAAGAGATCATCCTTTCCCACGATATAGGATGGACGAAAGATTGTAAAGTCAATTTTGGAGTCTCTAACATGGCTCTCGGCCTTGAATTTGGAGATAAAATATTCAGTAGATGAGTTAGGCAAAACGCCAAGTCCGCTCATGAAGACCAGCTTTCTGATCCTTGCTTTTTTAGCTAAATTTACCATATGTTTCGTAAGGACTGCGTTAATTGAGTCATAAGAGGTTGTTGAAGATTGTCTTCCAATGCCCACCAGATGAATAAGAGCGTCAGAATTGGCAATCTTTGGAAGCAATGATCTTTCGGTGTATGTAGCCGAGATGATTTTGGTTTCATTTTTCAAAGTTTTGAAATTTTTTCTGGATATCGAGATCAAATGTATGTTAGATTTGGAGAGGTATTTTCTAAGGTTTTTTGCGACAAATCCGCTTGCTCCGGTAACAACTATTTGCAGAGGTTTTCCCACACGAGTGGAAAACGGCTTTTTATTTTAAATCTACCCAAGCCTGCAAAGTAACAAAGTTAATACAGTAATTGCATACGTTAATTTGTGGCAGTAGAAGGGAAAAAATTAAGAACAGGTTATACTACAGGAAGTTCAGCTACGGCAGCATCAAAGGCAGCACTACAATCAATCATCAACAAAAAAGCGGTTAAAGAGATTGAAATCACACTGCCTAAGAAGAGTACCATAAAGATTCCTGTAGATAGCTGCTACTATGATGAGAATAAGGCTAAATGTTCTGTAATTAAGGATGGTGGGGATGACCCTGACGTTACTCACGGTGCTGAAATAATTGTTGAGTTATCATTTACGCCAAACAAAAACGAGATTGAAATTGACGGGGGAGAAGGAGTTGGAATTGTTACAAAGCCCGGACTAGGTCTAGAAATCAACAAACCGGCAATAAATGCAGTTCCAAAAAAGATGATTACTGAAAATCTAATGGAGATAGGGACCGGAGTCCTAAAGGAGAAAGGAATACGAGTTGTGATATCTGTTCCAAAAGGAAGGGAACTAGGACCAAAAACAGACAATCCAAGAATTGGGATCAGAGATGGAATCTCAATTTTAGGGACAAGTGGTATTGTAATACCGTTTTCAACTGCATCATATGCCGCATCAATTAGGCAGAATCTTGATGTCGCTATAGCCATGGGAAACGATACAGTTGTTCTAACAACCGGCGGGAGAAGTGAAGATTTTGCAAAGAAGATCGTAGATCTTCCAGAACACTGTTTTGTTCAAATGGGTGATTTTTCAGGATATACAATTCAACAGTGTGGGAAGAAAAATATCAAAAAGGCATATGTGGTTGGGTTTATTGGGAAACTTGCTAAAATGGCTGCAGGAGTTAAACAAACTCACGTTAAGGGTTCCAAAGTGAATATGAATTTTCTTGCCGACATAGCTAAAAAAGCAAATGCAAGTGAAAAAGTCACAGAAGAGATCAAAAGAGCAAATACTGCAAGACATGTCTCAGAGATTATTCAAGAGAATAACATTACAGGATTTTTTGATTTGATTTGTAGCAAGGCATACAGGCATATGAGAAATTACAGTGATCAAAAAGTTCACATAGATGTCATATTATTTGATTTTGGAGGAAACGTTCTGGCCAGAGAGCCCAAAGGGCAAGATATTTTATTAAAAGAGCAAGAATTTTGATATGGAAAAGATCTCTGTTCTTGCAATTACAAAAAATGGAATAGATATTGGACGGAGGTTAAAAGAGCTTTTTCCGAGATGGGAAATTTTTGCTCCTGAAAAATTTGCCAACCAAGACGCGTCAATATCATGGTATTCTGAGCCCACATCTGAAAAAATTGCAGAGCTATTCAAGAATAACGATGGTTTAATCTGTTTGTTCTCACTAGGAGCGGTAATACGATTAATTGCCCCCCATCTAAGAGATAAGAAGACGGATCCTGCGGTAATTGTAATTGATGACAAGATAAATTTTGTAATTAGTGTCTTATCTGGTCATATTGGCGGCGCAAACGAATTAACAGAGGAGATTGCAGAAAGACTACAGGCACAGGCAGTTATCACTACAGCTGCAGATGTCAACAAGACAATTGCAGTAGATCTGGTTGGAAGGAGTCTGGGATGGAAGATTGATGACGATTCGGTGATAACTAGGGTTAGTGCACACATGGTAAATAATGAACCGATAGGAGTTTTTCAGGAAGCTGGAAATAAGAGATGGTATAAGGAATTGCCAAAAAATGTTACGCTTTATTCTAGTATCGACAAATTAGAAGGGTCAGGGTCAAAGGCAAATTTGATTATTTCAGACAAGATTATAGAGGATGAAATTACAGCAGAGTCGGTCATCTATAGGCCGCCAAGTTTAGTGATTGGGATTGGCTTGCACTGGGACACGTCTAAAGAGACAATTTTGGAAGGAATAGAGGCCTGTTTAAAAAAATTCAAGCTGAGCTCAAAATCAATTGCAAAACTAGTATCAATTAAAAAATCAAAAGACATCCAAGGATTAATCGATGCCGGAAAAGAGATCAATGTTCCAGTTGAATATATCAAAAGGGAGGAATTAGCAGGGATTACGGCACCAAATCCCTCTGAGACGGTCAGAGTCTTTGAAGGAACAGCCAGTGTGTCTGAAGCCGCAGCAATTCTAGTGTCAAACGGGAAATTAATCGTAGAAAAGCAGAAATTCCCTCCAAATTTGACTATAGCTGTAGCAAGGATAGAGAATTGAAGCGCGGATTACTACTAATCGATAGGGGAAGCAGGGAAAGAGAGGCATCTGAAGAATTAGAGACGATTTGTAAGGGAGTCAAGGCCAAGGGAGACTATGTTTTTGCAGATTTTTGCTTTTTAGAGGTAGAACCGCCATACATTGAAGATGGAATTTCCAAGTGTCTTAAAGAGGACATTGATTGTCTAACCATAGTTCCATATTTTTTGTATCCAGGAAAGAAGGTAAAGATTGCAGTTACCGATGTAATGAGGTTGCAAAAAGATACCGATGTAAAATTTTTGGTTACCAGACCGATGAGTATGCACAGGACACTAGTAGAGATTGTTGAGAATAGAATTTCGACTACCATGAAAGAAAATAATGTTGGGCTAGATAAAAAAGAGGTAGATGTGATGATTATTGGGCATGGCAGCAAAGATCCTAACGCGCAGATGTCATTGAACTATATTGTAAATGAGTTACAAGATGGATATAGGAACGTTAGCAGATGTTGGTTGGAGATTGAACAGCCAGATATTTTTGAAGGTATTAAAAAGTGCGCTAAAGACGAACCAAAAGTCTTGATTGTTGTCTTTTATTTTCTACATGAAGGAGCGCATGTAAAAACTGATATCAACAATGATCTGATTCCGGCTCTAGAGGATTCAAACTTGAAAGATGTGTTCATCACAAGGCACATTGGAACAGACGAGAAGATAATTGATTTGGTAATAAAGAGAGCAAGGGAGGTCGAAGATGCAAACTGAGAGGGGCCAATCAATTGAGGACGCAAGCATGCAGATGATTGAAGATGAGATTGGTTCGCACCCTTATAACGAAAAAGAGTGGCCAATAGTAAGGAGAATAATTCATTCTACAGCAGATTTTGATTTTGCAGGCAAAAACAAAATTATCTTCCACAAAGACGCAATCGAGAGTGGAATGAATGCTTTGAAAGGAGGGTGTAGTATTGTAGTTGATGTAAATGGGGTAGTCGGAGGTCTCAACAAGCAGAATCCAAAGGATTTTGGAAACGAGATAATCTGCAATGTTTCAAATCCTGAGATCATGGAATTGGCAAAAAGAGAAGGGAAGACAAGGTCTCAGGTATCTATGAGGGCTGCAGAATCCCAGATCGATGGTGGAATTGTGGCCATAGGAAATGCCCCAACAGCCTTACAAGAAGTCATCAAGATGGTTAATGAGGGAATTGTCAGGCCTGCGTTAATCATAGGGATTCCAGTGGGATTCATCTGTGCTGCAGAAGCCAAGGAGGAACTCTCAAGATTAGAGGAGGTCCCATTTATAACGAATTTTGGCAGAAAGGGAGGAAGTTCGTCGGCTTCAGCAATCATTAATGCAATTTTCAAGCTGATTCGAGCAGGGTTTTAGTTTCGTGCCGGCGTCTTGTACTAGTTTTAAGTTGTACATCTCGGCCTTTACGTTTTTTACGCCCTCATGTCATGAATCGATTTTGTCTGTTTTGTACTTATGAATTAATTATTTTTTGGCCTTGCCAGACATGTTATGACTTTATGCTGTATCGTATAACTACATGTCGCCCCCGATGATTTTTTCATCAAATACTATTTGATGCAGAATGATTATTGTGCCAAATCCGTTTATGCTTTGGAAGAATATTTGGATTATTTTTTTGAGGCGCGGCACGTGTGTCAGTGGTTCAGTAACTCCAAATTTTGTAGCATTTGCAAGTATTTGGCGCCGGTCTTGCCGCCACTTTACACTGAAAAATATTCAATTCCTAAGCGATCGTTTGAAGGACGATGGGCCATATGTCTTTGTTCTTGGCGGCTTGCTTGAACGGCGGGTTATCCAGATCGTCTTTTAGCATGCGGATAATGCGTCAAATGCTTCCTTGGAGCTCATATCAAGGTCTGGTTTTGTACCTGTCAATTTGGACACCGCCTACTATAGTTATGTTATAACTAAAGATGTTGAGATCATGAGGCCGCTCCTTGGAAATCGTCTAAGTGTTGTTGTTTCTGCTCTTCTTTGATCAGTTGCAGTCTGTGTGTTGTCATGTTGCAATATTTTTGGCTAATGCCGATATGAGCACATTGTCTAGGGTTTTTGCGTGCCGTGGCTGCGGCAGTTGTTCCAGACCCGCCAAATGGGTCTAGGATCACGTTATTTCAATATGTAGGGTCAACCCCTTGAATACGCTATGCAGTTTTTAACAAAAATTTCAGCATAGTTGGAGCTATCAAAGTACAGGTGCCCGTATGATGCAAGGGCATTATTTGCAATCAAGCCATCTTTGTGATTTTTTATTCCATCACCAACCTCTAATTCACATGCAAATTTTGAATCTGAGGAAATCGAGTTCAGCTTAGAGTAATGAAACTCATGGCCTTGTAAACTGTGCAACTTGTCTGAAATTACCGAATTTGAGATTTTTCCTTTGGTATAATTTAATTTCATCTTTTTTGTCATGATTGTCTCAGCATCAAACAAGCCAACCATTTTATGATTTTTATTTCCTGAAGAGATGGATTTTGTCAGATACATCAAACCGCCACACTCTGCATAAATCGGGAGGTTGTCCTCAGCCAAGTTTTTGATAGTCTTTTTCATTGCTTGGTTTTTTGCTAGTTGGGTTCCCAGAATTTCTGGAAATCCACCTCCTATATACAGTCCGTTGCATTTTGGAATTTTTTTGTCATTAACAGGACTGAAAAATTTTAATGATGCACCTTCCCTCTGAAGCGCTTTGAGGTTATCCTGATAATAAAAGTTAAACGACGTATCAAGAGCAACTGCAATAGTGGTCCTTGCCTTTTTAGGAATATGATTTGGTTCTTTTGGGAGATCAGGCACATTCTTTAGCAGCCTAATAATTTGATCAATGTCAAGATTTTCAGAGATGGTTTTTGATAATTTCTCAATTTTTTTGTAGAGAATTCCCCTCTCCAATGTTGAGAACAATCCAAGATACCTAGATTGCAAACTTAGGGCAGGATCTTTTGGGATGACGCCCAAAACTGGTAATGCAGTACTTTGTAATGCTTGCCTACAGAGATCTTCATGTTTCTTGCTTCCTATCTTGTTGAGAATTATGCCTGAAATTCTGGAATTTTTATGAAATTTCTGGAATCCCATTGCCGCCGCTGCAATGGAACGAGCCGTTTTGCTTGCATCAAGGATCAGGAGTGCTGGGGATTTTGTAATGTATGCCACATGGTGGGTACTTGCATAATTTGAACCTCCGCCAAATCCGTCATAGTATCCCATTACACCTTCAATTACAGATACGCTTGATTTTGAATTAGAAATGAAACTCGATAGCAGGTTATTTTTCCCCATTAACCAGACATCGAGGTTGAATGCTTCGTTGTTTGAGATACTAGACAGATAACCCGGATCAATATAGTCAGGTCCGACCTTAAACGGCTGAACAGAATATCCCCTTTTCTTTAGCGCGTAGATAATAGAGCATGCGATAGATGTCTTTCCAACGTTACTTGTAGCACCTGCTATTACAATTCTGGGAATTTTCAATTTGCATGTCAGTCATGATTTTTTTATTTAAATTGACGCATTTGGAGAAACTTAATGTTTTTAGTTAGATGACACGAGTCAGAACACCATGGTAGACGGTCTAACCATTGTTTATACAGGAAAAGGCAAGGGGAAAACTACTGCGGCATTAGGATTGGCGTTAAGGGCTTTGGGGTATGGAAAAAAAATTTGCATGATACAATTTATCAAAGGTTCATGGCATTATGGCGAGATGGATTCGTCAAAAAAGCTTGAGCCAGATTTTGAGATGATTGCCGTAGGAAAAGGATTCGTTGGAATAGTTGACGATAAAAGTCCCAGAGAAGATCATGAGGAGGTAGCAAAGGAAGCAATAAAGATAAGCAACGAGAAGATCCAATCCCAGAAATTTGACATCGTAATACTAGATGAGATTAATTATGCGGTGAATTTGGGGCTGATCGACGTTGAGGATGTGGTAAATTTGATAAATGGCAAGCCAGACTCAGTAGATCTTGTTTTAACAGGTAACCATGCTAAAGATAAAGTAGTCCAGATGGCCGACTTGGTCACAGAGATGAAGGAGATCAAGCATCCATTTCAAAAAGGAATCAAAGCCAAGAGAGGGATCGACTTCTAACCAGCAACATTAATTTACGCAGATAATAGTTTTAGAGGAAATGTCTGCTGAAACACAAGAGATGCCCGAACAGGGTGAAATCGTTCTTGCGACAGTCTCTAAAGTCATGGATCATGGGGCATATGTCGCATTAGACGAATATGATGGGATACAGGGGTTTTTACACATTTCAGAGATTGCACCGGGTTGGATCCGTTCAGTAGGCAGGTTTGTCAGGGACGGAGAGAAAAAAGTTCTCCTAGTAAAAAAAGTCAATCCGGATAGGGGAGACATTGATTTGTCACTAAAACAAGTTTCAAATGATCAGAAAAAACAGAAACTCAAAGAGGCAAAAAAATTTGAGAAAGGGAAAACATTGCTGCAAAATCTTAAAGAAAAAGCTAAACTAAGCGATTCAGATATTGAAAAACTTGAAGATGGCCTATATTCAAAATATGATTCAGTCTATGACGCATTTATTGGAATTGGTAGAAACGGGGTCGAATCAATAAAAGATCTTAAAATCCCAAAAAAAACAGCAGCTGCAATTGAGGAAATTTGCTCAAAGATAAAACTGCCATCAGTGGAAATTAGAGGCATAATGGAAATTACAAACAGTAAATCAAATGGAGTTGATATAATTAAAAAGACACTTTTAGATGCGGCAAAAAAAGATTCAAGGATGGACATAACGTATTTGGGGGCACCAAAATACAGGCTGTCAATTACATCTGAAGATTTTAAATCAGCTGAAAAATCATTAAAGCCAGTCATAGCAGAAATTCAAGCAAGTATTGAAAAGAAGAAAGGGACATTTAGTTTTACTAGGGAAGAATCAAAGAAGACAAGAGAAGATTAATTTGAAATTCCAATTAAGAAGATGCTCCAAATGTAACCAATATACTCTCAAAGAATCATGTCCAAAATGCAAAGATCAGACGTTTTCAGCGCATCCGGCAAAATTTTCTCCCGATGACAAGTACATGCGATATAGATTAGCGGCCAGATATTCCCAAGAATCAGGGACATAGTCTTTGCCTACTCTGTAGACTAACTGCAAGTTTGTCTTGGAGCTTCCATGCCTGATACGTCAGAGTTGGCCAGGTAAACGTAGTGTCTAGGTTACATGTTGGAACATCTTGACAGACTACTTGGCTAGAGAATACTATTCGTTGTGTTCCAATTTTAAACCAAGTCACTACGAATCCAGAATAGTTATCGGTTTCTTTCATATCTGATTCTCGTTGTTGCTCTGTCAAATCTGTTTTTGGACCATCCAAAGAACCCATCCACTACAGATTGGCCTTCTCTGTCTTTTTTTGGACGGAACAGATGCGCAAGCCAGTAGATCTTTGCGTAATCGGTTAAGTCACGCACAATGTCATACAATTTTGATCCAACGATCTAAAAGGGATCAGTTTCACACCATCACATGAAAAACCCGGATGTCAAGGCGCTGCGGGACGAGATCACCCTGATGGTAACCGGTTAAGTCGCATGAAAGAATTTGTAAAAAATGAGAGTTCATAGATTACGCGCGGTATATTTTTCAATAATTTGATAAATCTTGCATAATTAGTTGAAATTATCAAAACCGACTTGACCGATTACCGTGTCAGAGATGTTGCTGAGAATACTCGTGGCGACTTAACCGGGTACATCAAAACAATTTGCAGAAACAGGTTTGCTAGAATGCAGTCCAATACTGAAAAAATTGGTTTGCTCTCTTTGTACAGAAGACGGATTATGGGGAGAATCTTCCTTTAAGGACACACTGATCAATAATAAGATCTTTTATTATTGATTCAATTTCACCTTTTGTCGAACCACTTGGGGCATTAATTTTTTCTGATAGCGCATATAATTTGAAAAGATACGTGTGTTCCTTATCCGGAGGTGCCGGGCCTCCGTAACCAATTTCATTAAAGTCAGTTTTTCCTTCAATGCAGTTAGAAGGAATAGAGTTTTCGCCAAATTCACTTTCAGGATCAATATTCCAGACAACCCAATGAACCCAAATTTTTCCAACAGCACCCATTGCGTCAGGATCATCCATGATTAAAACCAAAGATTTTGTGTTTTCAGGAACATTGCTAATTTTTAATGGTGGGCTGTTATTTCCATGCTTGTATCCGTACTTTTTAGGTATTGTTCCATCATCCTCAAAAGACGAGCTTTCTAAAACCAGATCTTCCACAACGGATGTTTCAGTTACTCTAAGTTAAATTTTGCTAGGCTTCCAAAATGATCCTGTTTTTTGACACAGACAAGATAGAACGTCCATAATTTTTTATCTGGTTTTTTAGGTCTTTATCCATAGTCGCTATTATCGATTTGTTTTTTGAGATGTAATTGACAAGTTCTTTATCGGCAAATGTTCCAATAATCTTGATCGTCTTGAAATTTTTAATGTAGTCAAGAGTGTCTGTAGCATCCTGATATTTTGAAGGATTTTTCTGTAGTTCAAATAACTCGTTGCGCACAACATCTGGAACGACAAAAGAGATTTGGCCTATCTCAGAGCCCAAACTGTCGATATTTAGGATTCGTCTAGTTGCCAGATGAATTAAGAAACTTGTGTCACAGATGACTTCAACCAACTATGCCTGCACCAATTAGTCTCCATCTATCTGAAATACGCCTGCTGATGGCAACGTTACCGCCTTCAAAGACACAGGCAGGTCGTCTAAGTTCTAGTTCAATAGTTTGGGATCTGACTTTGGAGACTTTGCCTAACACCGGGGCAGTACCAATATTGAGTCTTAATGACTCCCCCGACTGAATTGGGTTAACTTTGATATCTTCAACAGTACCAACAGCAGAATCAAAAAGATTAACGTCAAGTTTGATTTGGGTAGAGTTGTCAGGCAGGGTACCAGGTCTTCCTATCACAGATCCAATAAACGAGTCACTTCGGGTCATGGCAGGATCAAGTTGTGTTCCT
Organism: Candidatus Nitrosopumilus sp.; assembly: GCA_007571135.1. Lineage (GTDB taxonomy): Archaea > Thermoproteota > Nitrososphaeria > Nitrososphaerales > Nitrosopumilaceae > Nitrosopumilus. Next base: position 18,675 of record RKRY01000160.1, read on the forward strand.
ATTGCTACTAGGCCGCCGGGTTTAACGGAGTCTACAATGCCGGCCGCAGTACCTAAAGAAGTGATTTGAGTTTGTAGTGGCTCATAGATTTTTTTCTTTTCATTAATAATTCCGGGTTTTATTTCAATTTCATCATCGACGCTAAAGACTCCTTGAGCAAGACTCCCTCCAATTACCCCTCCTTTGATTTCTTTGAGTTTAGTGCCGGGTTTATTTACATCAAAAGAGCGGAGTACGTGCATCACAGTATCTTTTTTCTCATCACGCTCTGGTGTTTTTATTGTAGATTCTATGGCTCCAATTAATGCATCAATGTTGAGTCCTGATTGTGCAGAGATAGGGACAACAGATGCCCTTGCAGCATGGGTACCTTTGATAAATTTCGAGATATCCTGATAGTTTGAAAGTGCTTCTTTATATGATAAGAGGTCCACTTTATTTTGCACAATTACAATTTGCCTAATTCCCAAAGTTTGCAGTGCTAGCAGATGCTCTTTGGTTTGAGGTTTTGGGACTTTTTCATTTGAAGCGACCAAGAGTAATGCGCCATCCATTAGAGCCGAACCGGAAAGCATGTTTGCCATCAGACTTTCGTGGCCAGGACTGTCAACAAAACTGACAACCCTTGAAAGTGTACTCTCTTCTCCACAATTATTACATTTTGGCGTGGTTGAATAGCATGGTGGCTCTTCACATTTTTCACATTTGTAAAATGCCGCATCAGAATATCCCACGCGAATTGTAATGCCACGCTTTAATTCTTGACTGTGCACACTTGTCCACGAACCTGTTAACGCTTGGATTAAGGTGGTCTTTCCGTGATCAACATGACCGGCTGTACCAATATTTACACAGGGTTGGTAGCCGTACTTTTTTACATACCAATCAGGAAGGGTTTCTCTCCAATGCATGAGTCAAAATGTAGGATCGTTATATGTTAAGTTATTCTTTTTTCTCTTCAGAGTTTTCTTTTGCTTCTTTAGCAGGAGCCTTCTCCTCTTCTACGGGCAGTTCGCCGTCAAACTTGCAGTTTACCTGATAGATTTCCTCAGAAATAGTATTGCCTCTCATGAGCTTTCTGACTCTTTTACCGGCTTCTGTATCTTGCAATCCAACACCTTTGGACAGCAGAATGTATTTTCTTGCTGAACCATGAATATCGTTTCTCATTGGAACACCGGATTTGTCACTGCCGCCTGTGAGTTTTAATTTTCCACTTAGTCCAACAATTGATGCGTCTGCCTCTTTTCCTAATTCCAATCCCAAGAGTGGGTTTGCATCATTATCTTTGAGTTCCTTTGTGATGGATTTTCCTTTAACGTCTGATATTGTTAACTTGAGGTTTGCCAAGTATTCCCAAAAAAAGTTGGACGACTAATTAACCTTTGGACATTACTAGTCTGTTACACGGCACTGCCTAGATTAGGACAATCCTAGTCAAAGGTGACTTTGAAAAACAAGTTGGGATGCAGGCCAGACATTATTTTTAAAGCTGAATTCATTATGTTAGGCATGGCAGAATGCATCAAATGTCCAAGATGTGATAAAAAGATGATAAGCATGCAGGCATGTCACATGTTATGCCCGAATTGTGGTGCCCATTTAGATTGTTCGGACAAGGGTAATTTCTGGTGATCATAGTCCCGGTCTGTCAGGAACGTAATCAGATGCCATGTTCAGTGCCTGATCCTTCATTATTTCCAAATAAGATTCATAATCTGCTTCAAAGTTGCAATGAGGACATTGTACTTTTGTAGCCGCATCATCTAAAACAGCAACTTTTTCACATTCAGGACATCGGGCATCCATATGATTATTCTTCAATCAAGATATTTAATCATAATTAATGGAAAATAACTAGCTCCCTACAGCCTCTCATGTGCCACAAGTTCGACATTCTTTGGAAACATATTCTTGTATGTACGACTGATGAGATAACAAGTAGCAAAAAACATCAAAGGGATTCTTACTTGACGGGTCATTTTACATAAAGCTAATTTTTGCATCATAAATCCCTTGAAACTTTCAGATCCATTACTAAAAATAGTAAGGTTCCTACCAAATTCAGTATGCGGAATTAGTTTAGTCTGGTATGACGTCAGCTTCCCAAGCTGAAGGCCGCGGGTTCAAATCCCGCATTCCGCATCACAGTTCACGTATGGCTTGCTCAATAACTCCACGGTCAGGAGCTTTTGGGAAATATTTCAGGTAGTTTTTCAAATCATTTTTTGCATCAGAACTTTTTTTCAGCTTATCAAGAACATAGGCGCGGTTTTTGTAGATCTTGGCAGATCTTTTTGAGTCTATTTCAATTGCTTTGGCATAGTAATCTGCTGCTTTTTTGAATTGATTTGTTTTTAGATGAAAATTTCCCAGACCGTTAAACGATAGATACGATCTGTGATTGATTTTAAGGCATTTCTCATAATATCTGATGCACTCAGCGGAATTTTGTCCGTTTAGCAACGCCCCTAGCTGGTAGTAGGCATTGGGGTTTTTACTGTCTAATTCTATTGCTTTTTTTAAGGAAGATAAGGCTTCTTCTTCATGATTCCTTAAAATCATAAATCTTTCTGAGACAAAACAGTGTCGGTTTGATTGAACGCTATTTTCGTTTTCAAATGATATAGAAGACATGATGTCGTCTGGTGCCAATACTATCATCATTCTTCCCTCTTCAGACCACTCTTTGTCAAATACGTCTTGAGGTATTGCTCCTTGCTGCCGCTCTCCATCAGCTGTACCTTGTTGAACATAATGGAAGATTGTTTTTTCTTCTTCGTTAAATCCAGCAATTACAGATGCATGCTGGGTAATTTCCGGAATGCCTGGAAGAATCACTATTGGAGGAATTCCAGCATCAATTACTTTTTTTAGTTCTTTTAGGGAGGAACGTAAAATTTTACAGCTCAAGCCGTGCCTTTCAGCAGATTCAATTCCTTCTATCAACACACTCCCATTAAACCCGGAATATTGTTTTGAAGTCTCAATTGCCTCAGCCATTGGAAGATCAATGTTCCAATACTTTGAAACCACATTAATTGGCAGGGGGAGGCAGATGTTTTCCTCCTGGACTAGAGGCAACAATAGTTCGTGATTCTCGTCATCCATAGACTTGTTTCTAATAACAGTAATTAAAATGAATCATAGAGAGCAGAATTTTTGAATCAGTTTCCTGCCATCACTGCTCATTTCAGGATGGAACTGAGTGCCAAAAACCAAGCCATTTTGGTGTTGAATTATTTCATATTGACAGTTATTTGATTTGCCTAGAGGAGTTAGTGAATCTGGCAGTGTTGATATTTCAAAGCTATGACTTTCAAAAACGTCAATTGTGTCATCTGAGATAGGGTTTTCTTTAATAACAGATACAGTCTCGCTGCCATTTTGGAGTGAAGCAGATCTCTTTATCGTTCCGCCCAAAGTAAGTGCAAGGATCTCTGCTCCATAACAGATGCCCAATAATTTTGAATTATTATCTAATGCATGTCGAATAATTCTTGAGTTTATTTTGTTGGTTTTTTTTTCATTCTTTTGCCTTCCAGATAAAATAAATGAGTCATATTTTGGGAGGGAACCAAGATTGGCAGTGCCTGGAGACATCTGGTCAAAAGAGATTTGTTTTTGTTCTAAAAAATTTGTTAAATTTTTAGTAAAGACAGAGCCGTTGTCTACAACAAGAAGCAATTAGCTTCCGACCTCTATGGAAACGTAATGCATCTCGGCAATCCCGTCTTTAACATATACGGTTCCAATGTTGAGATTGTTTCCGTCTTGCCACATGAAGACTCTGTCACTTCGTGGTTTTACAAAGCCATCAATGAATGCAGACAGAAATACCTCTGTGTCCTCACGTTCATTTTCAGTAAAGAAGAACATGTGTCCTTCATTAAATGAGACCGGAACTTGGATCGATGTAGGTTCGACTACAGAGACATCGTTTTCTCCAAATACCGATTTTATAATGTCGATTCTATCATCACGGACTAGTTCAACATAGTCGTTATTTGGTGTGGTGGCAGTTGGTGCTACTCCCGAGACCTTCTTGAGATAGGCCTCAAACGCTTCTTCCTGGGTATCTCCAAGCCCAACAAAATACTCCCCATTAAATGCGGCTCCCACTGCTGCAATAGTACCCAGCTGGGCAACTACGCCTCCTGCACCGGCAGTATAAACCGGGATAAAGTAAATGTCGTGATCGCCGACACGATACAAGATATTATCTCCGATTCTTGGATTTCTCAATAATGTTTTCAATTGAGCAAATTCAGGATCCCTGTCTAATGCTTCCCTAACAGCTGTAGGGCCGATTAATTTTGTAGTAGAATTCAGGGGAACTTCGTAAAATTGAATATTGCCAAGATTTGTTAGATCATTTTCTACAACCATATATCCTGCAAGGTTTCTTCCTTGTGAACCTCTTAATTCAAGAGACAGCAATCCGAGGAATTCTGTCTGATCAAAACCTGGAGGTTTTGCCTCTACGTAATATGTATCCAGGCCATGTGGAATCTCATAGAATTCATTTGCCTGAATAAAGGTATCTACACTGGTAACATGGTAGATATTGTACATTTCAGTTTTCCAATTAAACAGTTCAACCGGATACCTAATCTGCTCCTCTAACCATACAGGCATTGGTTGGAATTGTTCTGAATATTGACTAGAGAACATTTCAGTAAAGAAATCATCACCAGTTTTGAGCAGCTGGATATCGCCGTTATAAGAGTCAATTAATGCATAGCCGACTAGTCGTAAGTATGGGTTTCCTACGGACCAGGGAACGTCACTTGTGTCAAATCCAATGATTAATGGAACCAACCAGTATGAATTTGTTCCATCAGTGACAGGAAGAGAATCCAATTCATGCCCAAATAGATCATACAGAAAATAGGGATAAAGAATTTCCATTCTGTCGTTGACGTCTTTGTATCTCATAATGTGAACTGATTCAGATGGGAAAGATAGCAAAAAGTTTGGCTCAAAGATCCAACTAAGAGGGGGGGATACGTCTAAGCCGCCAAGACCTGAATATGATACTCCGCCAAGTTCTGCACTTTCAGAACCTCTTGAATTTGGATATCCAGACCATGTCTCTTCAAACAAGCCTCCTTCACCATAGTAAATTTCACGTTGCTTGAAAAATTGAGAACTGTCTACAATTTGGCCATCGGTTGCTTCAAGTGTCAGGAAACCGTCAGGCACGTGAGTATAAACAAGATGCTCGTTATACCACCTATTTTCTAGGCTTACTGATGTTGGCAGAATTGGTTTCATAGACGCTGTCCAATACAGTGTATTGTTAAATCGCAGGATGTCGTTGTCTTCAAAGTCAACATATGGAATTAAGCCAATTTCAGGCTTGAGCTTTGCAAATGCGGCCTCCCAATCCCATACACGTATTACATCTAAGACATCGTTATTTTGTTTGACATAATTATTGATATTGTTAGGGGACACTGAAGTTAGTTGGACATCATGAACATTTTCTTGAATGTCGTTTAACTCACCAAGATACCGATTCACGCCTATCTGTTGGGCTGTGTAGGGACCCAAGAACTCGATTTTCTTTGCGTCAGCAATACTGTTGTTTACTGAGACAATTACCCCTACAATGATGGCAATGGCAATAATGGTTAAGAAACGAATGTAGACATCTCTTTTGAACATGTGTGTTAATACGCGTGCCCTAATTCTATCAATTATCGAGAATGCAATTAATGCAAAGCCGATGACAAGAGTTCCTCCAATTAGGTATCTAGTGTTATAATCAATCTGATCTGTAAAGAATAGATTAAACCCGGCCCATAATACTCCAATTCCAATAATTCCCTCAATTGCTGAGACGTAATTCAAGTAACGGGGTTTTCCTTCATTAGAATCCTTTAAGAAGGAAGTAATGACATCGATGATTCTATGAATTCCAACATACAAAACTAATCGCAATCCAACAGCCGCAATAATTGGCGGAAGTAAGACTATCAGAGCTGGAATCATAGGAACTACATTCTCAGATGCATAGCTTGGATCGGTATCCGGAGTTACAAATGGCAGTGTGAATAATCTTGGAACATTTTCAATTCCAAGAGTATTTCCATCAATGAATGACATTGCGGCAAATCCAAACATGATATTTGCAAAGAATGCGCCAAACAGCAGAATTTTGGTAAATTGCCAAACCACAAACTGTGCTGCCGAAAGTTTGTAATCGCCAAAGCTTGGAATATTACTAGAGATGTTTTGCTGACTGCTTCTTGACAGGAATCCTATTGCAGTGTTAATGGCATACCAGAAGATAGAGGATCGTCCTACAACATTGACACGGACTAGAGCGACAGCAGAAAGTATGATGGTAGAGACAAGAGTGTAATAGAGTGGTTTGGTAAATTGATCGCCAAATTCGGTGAAATTCATTGATAGGATGACTGCCTGATTCCCTACAATAGCAAAGATTACTATTCCAATAACAGCCACAACGCCCAGACGGATGTACTTTCCGGTATCAGGGGGCGGAGCTTGCTTGTCAGTAGAGGCGCTATACAAAACCAAATTTTGTTGTGGATTGGTAAATTAATGTCTTACCAGCAAAATCAAGCAATAGTTGCTAGTTTCTTGCATATCATGTATGCTGCCGCATAGGTAGGGATTGTTGCTTTTTCATTATCATATGGACCAAATTTTTTGTTCTTTAGTCTAAATTCGACAGGACAGTTTGCCAAAATTTCAGCCTTGTCATCACTAAGAAGAGACGATTCTACGTAAGGATCAAATTTAGCTAGATCGCCACATTGAACTTTTGAAAGGCCACTTTTGCTATTAATTGAATCAGGCAATCTAAAGATTCTATGTATATCCACCGTGACATTTGGATCAATTCTGACACCGATATCTTCAGCTGCATCGTCTAATATTTTTTGAAAGGATGAATACTCCTTAGCACGCATCCCATTAGGCATTTTGGAACGTTTGGATTTTGAGCCAAAGACATACTTGGCGAATCTTCCCCTCCATCCTTTCTCATCAAGACCTGGAAGAGATGTTTTGTCATTTTTGGATGTTCGAATTCCAAAAGTTTCAGGAACAACCCCCTTAAACATGATATAGCCAGTCAGATCTGATCTCTCTCTTGGACCAAGCTTTTGCAATGCCAGGTCATATGCGTAGACATGAAATCCTTCATTCCCAGAAAAATAAACGTGGATGTTTTCTTTTGAAACCCCGATATCGTTTATTAAAATATCAAGTAGTTTTCCTACCTCCTTTTTTGATGCATCCATGCAATGCTTGCAAGGCAGGGATTTTTTTTCTAATTTGTTGGAATTGCATGCAGTGCATCGAGAAAGATTTCTTGAGATGTTTTTGCAATCAGCGCAGATTGCAGCTGTATGGCTATCCCGACAAGGCAAGTTAAGATCCTTGGCATCGATATCGAAGATCAAGTCTGCTTCCTTCCAGTCTTTCTCATTTACAGGCAAGTTTGGAAAGGTGTAGTATCCGTTTGAGCAGTACAAGTCAGATGGAACATTGTTCATTAACATTAGACGTAATTCCTCATTATTTTTAATTGCAAGATGGCGAATCATTCCAGAATTGAATTTCTGATATCCAAATTCACGTTCATGTGTCCTTTCAGGTACCTTGATTTTGTCAAAGTGATCAAAATAATATTTCTTAAAAGAATTTTCTAGAAACCGTATGTCAGATTCTTGCATTATGCTTTCTTCCTTCCAAATTGCATTGGACTAATAATGTTGGCACAGTCCGATGTTGCAAAACACAGATTTTGAGATTGCAGCTTCTGACATGAGGGACAAGAGTATTGTGTCGTATTTCCTGAATTTCCTGCCAAATTATTTAATTGGTAAAGGGTGACACGTTCATTATAATCAGGCGCATTTTTGAACAAGGGCGCAACTTGCTGGACAGACTGTCCCTTAGATAGCAAAAATGTTGCAAGCATAAACCTACCAGCATGGGTAAGATTCTCGCCTTTTTCAAGAACTTCGATAGCGTGTTTAATGCAGGGAGGATACTCTCCTGTAGAAACAAAAACAGGAGTGTATTTTTTTCCAAGGGAGATCAAGTTATCCACTTTGGCCTCAAATCCCGGAATCATTTCAGGAACTCGGATTTTGTTTATTTTTGTAGTAATGTAAACGTCTATTTTTTTTCTAAGCAGCCTAATAATTTTTTTAGAATTCAGAAAAACCTTGCCATTTTCCACGTGATGATTGATTAATTTCCATTCTTTCTCGTTGAAACTTGCCGATTCGGTAAGATAATCGGTTACGGAAATTGTAAAAAAATCTTCATTGGGTTTGTCTATTTCAATTCCCGATAACTCAAAAATAATCTTTTTTATTAGATCAATTTCAGATTGTTTTTGGGCCTTTCTTAGATCAGTCTTCAGGTGTGACTCAGCTCTTTTGGCTTCTGCTAGGGCAAATCGTCTGACCAAAGTAGGCATCCGTGAAAGTTTAATCAGTGCAATTGCAATAACAAATGAAAAAACTTCAAATTCTAACGAATACGACTTTGTAGTCATTCCGTCTTCAAGTTCAGAATGATAATTTGTGTTATCTGTAGATGCCTCAATCCTATGGAGCGCCTTGTCTACAGAGGGTCTTAGGTCTGGATCACTTCCAAACTGCTCTAATGTAAAACCCTTATCCTTAAGATATGCTCCTGCATCAGCTAGGAATGGGTATTTTGCAAATTCGTCAGTACCTAATGTAAGCATACTAGTAAATTACCCAGTTTACATAAAAATCTGATTTTATAACGACAACGGTGGTTTAAATTATGTTTTAGGAGATTCAGAGTATGAAGATCGGGTGTCATGTATCAATTTCAGGTTCCATTGACATGGCAATAGACAATGCAGTTAAGAGGGAATGTACGGCATTTCAGGTTTTTACGAGAAATCCAAGAGGGTGGGATGCAAAACCTCTAGCTTCAAAAGATATTGAAAATTTCAAATCAAAATTAAAAGAGAGCAAAATTGACAGATTGGCCACATGTGCCCACATGCCATATCTGCCAAATCTTGCAACGCCGAAAAAAGATGGTTTTGAAAAGTCCCTGAAAACTCTGATAAATGAGGTTGAGAGATGTGCACAGCTAGGAATTCCATACTTGGTAACTCATCTGGGGAGTCATTTAGGGACCGGTGAGGAAGGTGGAATCAAACGGATTGTAAAGGGACTGACTGAAGCAGGAAAGACAGAAAATGACGTAATGATTCTACTTGAAAATACAGCAGGCCAGAAAAATTCTGTTGGTTCTGATTTTAAACAACTGGGTGAAATTTTCAAACAACTAAAACCGACAAAAAGATTTGGGGTGTGTTTTGATACATGCCACGCATTTGTTGCCGGATATGACTTGAGAACAGAGAGGGATGTCATAGAAACATTTGAGGAATTTGACAAGTATGTCGGTCTAGGGAATCTCAAAGTTATTCATCTAAATGATGCCAGAGGAGATCTGGGATGTAATTTAGACAGGCATTACCACTTAGGTTTGGGCGGTATTGGCGAGAAAGGAATCTCGTCAGTTGTAAAATTTGCTAACATGAAAGAGATCCCAATTATTTTAGAAACGCCAATTGATGATGAAAGGGATGACTTTGAAAATGTTCGAATCGCAAAGAATTTTGCGTAGAAATTTATTCAATGAATATAGATGAAATTTTAATGGACTATGAGGCAGTAATGAGACTTGCACTTGAGCGCGGATTCTATTTTCCAAGCTGTGAGGTGTATGGGGATGCTCAGGCAGGGTTCTGGGAATATGGACCATCGGGAGTCGGTCTAAAAAACAAGTTTCTAGAATTGTGGAGGAGGGAGTTGGTCAGACGAGACGGAATGTTGGAGATTGACGGTTCGCAAATTATGTCAAAATCTGTCTTTGAAGCATCAGGACACTTGGGTAATTTTGCGGATCCAATAATCAGATGTACAGAATGCAGCTCGACATTTAGGGCAGACAAGACTATTGTAGATGTCACAGGCATCGAAGTTCCAGAAAGTGCCGCCTTAGAAGAATTTGACGATGCAATTGTTCAAAACAACATCAAGTGTCCAAAGTGCAAAGGTGATTTTGAAAAGACCAGAAACTTTAACATGATGTTTAAAGTCGGGATTGGACCAGAGGGGGAGGAAGCATATCTTAGGCCGGAAACATGCCAGTCAATCTTTGTAGATTTTCCAAGATTGTTTAAGATCATGAGAGGAAAATTGCCGTTAGGAATTGCACAGGTAGGAAAGAGTTTTAGAAACGAAATTGCCCCTAGGCAGAGTCTACTTCGTCTAAGAGAATTTTATCAGGCAGAGATCGAGGTTTTTTGCAATCCAGCAAAATTAGACGAAATGGACAGGTTCTCTGAAATAGAGAATACGGTGATTCGTGTTCAGGCTGACGGCGACCCTGTTTCGATGACATGCAAAGAGGCATTAGAGTCCGGGATGGTTCCAAACAAGTTTGTAGCATACTATCTTGGCATACTAATGGAGTTTTATGAGAAAACCGGAATCGATGTTAAGAGAAGCAGGTTTAGAAAATTAGGTGACAAAGAAAAAGCATTCTATGCTAAAGTTGCTTTCGACTTTGAGGTTGAGACATCCATCGGATGGCTGGAGTTGGTTGCATGCAACTATAGATCAGATTATGATCTGTCCAGTCACACAAAGAAGAGTAAGGAGAAATTTGAGGTTATGGACAATGATGAAAAGGTGCTTCCACACATTTTTGAGATCTCAATGGGGATAGACAGGAGCCTATACACCATCTTAGAACACAGTTTGAGAGACGACAAAGAACACGAACGGATTGTATTGTCGCTCAAGCCATACTTGTCACCAATTCATATTGGAATGCTATCTTTAGTTAAAAAAGATGGCTTAAAAGAAAAAACTGATGAGATTTACCTGCAAATTAAAAGAAAATGTGACGCGTTTTTAGATCATTCAGGTGCAATTGGAAGGCGTTACAGAAGGTTAGATGAGTTAGGAGTACCATTTGCAATTACAGTTGATCATCAGACATTAGAGGATGACATGGTTACCCTGCGAATGCGAGACAGTATGGAACAGAAAAGAGTTAAAATTTCTGAATTAGAGTCGGTAATTGTAGAAGCAATCTCATTTCCATAAATAATTTTAAAACATTTTGAACGATTTTCGACGTAGAAACCCATACAAAATCACATGCTGACAATTTAAAATCAAAATTTGATTAAAACAAAAATTAAACTAAAGAAAAATTTCCATGCTTGATTTCTTTTACCTGACTCTTACCTGCAGGCAATACCCTGACAAAGTCATCAATTGAAATGTTTTTCGCGACATCCTCGCCTAGTTTTGTAAATTCATTTTTAATTTTCTTTGCAGCCTCAACCATTTCAATTCCATGTGGTTCGATAACAGCATAAAGGATGGAATTTTTTTTAATTGGTTCGACAGGACCGCATGTCAATACAAAAGAATCATCTTGTGACAAAACTCCTACAGCCAATTTCAAAGTCTGTGCTTTGATAAAATTTCGTTGTCCCTCAATTGTAAAAGATCCCTTTGGTAAAAATTCGCCACTAGGTGCTGACTTTTTTACTTGATCAGGATTGACCCAATAGGAAGTGACCCCATACAATCCCTCTCTCCAGGCTCTACTAAAGCAAACGGTTGCATGTGCAACTTCGCTCATAGAAATGCTAGAAGATGCATCTGCATCCTTTAAGATAAAAAATGGAGAACCGAAAATGTCGGCATGAAAAATTTTATCATTGTTGTTCAGATGCTTTCTTATAACTGCAGAGTTTGAAGCTGCATCACGTCCGCCAATTGCTAGGTGGCCGCCGGTAGTAAAGAACCACCTGTAACGTTCGTACCAATTTTTCTTCCTGATGGCAGAGACTGTGATGGAATTCTCTTCAGATTCGGTTTTTGTTAACAATTTTTCTAATTTCTTTTGTGTTTTGTTTTTTATCTCTTCAATTGAATTAATTGCCCTTGCCTGATGTTTCGCCTCGTTAAATAGAGCAGATGCAATGGACTGCAGTGATGATTCGTAATTGATTCTTATCTTTTCATCAGCAACTACAATAAGTGTGGTGCCTTTTTCAGTTAGCAATTTTACGTTTAGGTTTTCCAGTCTTTCTATTGATCTAGTGTCCTGAATCGATGTAATGCCACTAGAAATCATTTCAAACAAAGAATTTGCCACTTTTGTAATCGAGTTTGATCTTTCTTGAACTACTTCGATGGCTTTTTCTTGTTCAGATAGCTGTGACTCCAACTCTTGAATTTTTTTATTTGATGCAGTTGACTGGATTGTTTTTCCTTGATTAACCAATGATTCTGTAAAGACCATGTCCAATCCTTCAATGAAGCTGCCAACTTTAACGCATGATTCGTCTGATTCGTTAAAATTTATTGGGCGGACCTCGGTTTTATCAGATGTGACGATTACCGGCTTATGCCTGCCGTTTGTAACATCACTTACCGTTTCTTGTGTCGTTTTGAAAATAATTTTAATTTCATCAAAGGTCAAACGACTCCCTTTAATTTTGGAATCAATGTTTGCGATTTTAAAAATTCCTTCGGCATACTTTTTTGGTAATCCCAATGTACGGCCCAGCCACTTTGCTCCGATCAAATCGGTCTGCTTTAGTTCATGAAAGTCTTTCTCATCTATGTTAAATATATCCAATCCGTTTTGTGGAGGAGGTACGTATTCCAACCCAACTCCTAATTTTCTATGCCTAACGTCAATTGAATGCTGTAACGCAAGAATCTTCATTTGTTCATTACACAAAATGATGTTTCCATCACCAAAAAATTCAGTAACAAGGACAAACTCCTGTCCGAATCCTTCAAAAATAAAGTATGCGACACGTTCTGAACCAATTTGTTTAATTTCTTTTAATTTCAATCTTAGAATATCATTTCTCAAGCGTCTTTGTAGCTTGTTTGGTTCAATCTGATCAATTTTTACAGATGTCAACCATACTCCCATTGTGGAAATCATTAGAAAGAGATCCGCCTTTTCTGTATGATGAAGTTTGAAAAGAATGCTATCCCTAGCAATTCCATAGATATTGCTAACATAGTAACCTTTGGCTTGCTTTGATATGGTATCTACAAGATATCTAAGCTCAATGCCGGCAAGTGCCATAAATCAAAATTGACTCTCTAAAATTATACTCTTGCGATAAAAAATGCCAGCAAACTGTAGTCTGTCGCATAACCCTGCCTAAAAATGATGGGTTACTGCAATTTTGCCATCAGGGCAGGCTCCGATTAACGTATTTTGCGCTGTCAGCGCGCGCGAGCGATACGTCTTAGGGTGCTGATCCAGATGTGTTTTGGGTGGAAAATCGCAAGTTTGTGCTACACAAACGACATGATGAAAGAAGTCAAAGGAGGCAAGCCAACGCAAGAACGGCGCGCCGTTTCTGTACGCAAACTCGTCGTTTGCCTGCATGCAATAACCAGTCCATGAGATTCTGCACAGGCAGCTTGCCAGCATGCCGCTGAAATGATGTCTAATATTCCCTGTGCCTGCATACTAGATGTTTGGAAGGATTAGAGATCTCAGTGCACAGACGATCTGTAACAGGTCACAGTATCGGACAAAGACGGTTTAAAACAAGATTTCATGCTGTTGACAGCATGTATCAGGGCAGACAACTGCAGTGAGCAGATACGCCAAAAGTGGAAAGGTCGGGTGCGGATTTGTCAAGATACAGTACCCGTAGAACGGATACGGATTATTCACGCATTCAAGATTACCAACGATATCGCAGGTGGCTCGAAGATGTTCGTGCCACTTCTAATGACGCGCCTTCCATAAATGATGTCACAGTGCATGTCATGGGAGATGCGGCGTACGCAACACATGACATGCACAAGGAGTCACAGATCAAAGTCATGGGTGGGGGGTTATGTAACATACTATCGGCATGCTATTCTTTTATTGTGTTGGTATGCTACAAATACAATGATATCAAAACAAGGAAAACGACATATCTGCTGCCGGTATTGACGCCTATATTGATAGCATCGTCATTGCTTGCAAGCGTAGTGTCTACGTTAGATAGCTGCTTATCTTGACGGGTCCGACCTCACCGTTATCCAGCATTGCACGAATCTACTCCTTTATCTCCTCCGTATTCCC